>NZ_JBVVQV010000040.1:16259-44396 GCF_055811235.1 Mesorhizobium sp. WSM4810
CAGCTCAATCCACTCCTTCGGGGATGGATAGCCTATTACGGCCGTTACAGCCGTTCGGCCCTGTCCACTCTGGCTGAAATTGCCCAACAGCTCAATCCACTCCTTCGGGGATGGATAGCCTATTACGGCCGTTACAGCCGTTCGGCCCTGTCCACTCTGGCTGATTACGTCAACCGGAAGCTCAGGGCGTGGATCATGCGTAAGTTCAAGCGCTTTCAGTGTCATAAGACGCGTGCCAGCCTCTTCGTGAGAAAGCTGGCGCGGGAAAATCCAGGACTGTTTGTGCACTGGAAGGCGTTCGGAACGAATACGTTTGCCTGATGGGAGCGGTGTGAATCGAGAGGTTCACGCACCGTTCTGCGAGAGGCCGGCAGGTGAAATTCCTCCAGCCTACTCACCCCTGGATCAAGACCAACATGGCTCCGCTGCGGGGTCGGGGGCCGAAGGGCAAGCGGCTGGGCGGCTTGGCTCCGCACGGCCACTGGCGCACGCTGACCTTCCTCGGCGCGCTGCGCTGGGATCGGCTCACAGCGCCTTGCGTCTTCAACGGACCGATCAAGGGCCAATGCTTCCGGGCCTATGTCGAGCAGCAGCTCATCACGGTGCTAAAGCCCGGCGATATTGTCGTCATGGATAATCTGGGAAGTCATAAGTCGGCGGCCATCAGGCAGATGATCAAAGCTGCCGGCGCCAGGCTTTGCTACCTGCCGCCCTATTCCCCGGACCTCAATCCGATCGAGCAGGCCTTCGCCAAGATCAAACACTGGATGCGCCAAGCTCAGAAACGTACCGTCGAGGACACTTGGCGCCACATCGGCCAGCTCGTCGAAACCATTGAGGCAGCCGAATGCAAGAGCTACTTCGAAAACGCCGGCTACGCTTCCGTCAAAACCTGAAACGCTCTAGGATAACTTCTCGGACCACGATGGGCGCGGCCACCGTCCATCCGCTCGCGACATCAGCGCCACATAGCGCCCATAATGGCCGCGGAAGACTTCTCTACATGATAAGGGCCAGGCCCGGCGCGTTCATCTTCATGGGCAACGGCATGACCGCCGCCCTCCATCATTCCCGAGTATGATCTCAATGACAACGCACTGCCCCACGGAATTGCTTTAGGGATAGATCTGGCAGCGCGGGCAAAGTAAGACCCTCGCCCGCGCTGCCCAGTAAAGAATACATGCCTGGGTTAACCTTACGGGCTACTCATAGACTTCGCCGATCACATAGGTCGTCCTCTCGAGCTCGCTGATTGATGATGCGGCCACCACCGCCTACAGATCAAAGTCCCGTACCGAGTGAGGGGACATAGAAGGGCACGGAGAGCCGAACGTCCCTTGCCACATGAAGCCCGCCGGGCGGCCCGGAACCTCCGATGAATTCGAGGTCGCGGTTCAGGGCCCTTTTACCAGGATGTGTTGTGGTTTAAGGGATTGGCTCCGATCATACATCTTTGCCCGCCGAAATAACTCTCGACGCTAGTGCGCGGGTAACCAATCCGACTAACGTCACGTGCGTATAGTTTCGCGAAGCCAGCTCGCGCGCAAAAGGCAACGGTTACCTGTGGAATTGGCACGATTGCAAAAAGGGGATCCCTTGACGATGCAAACGGCGATCAAACAGTGAGTGAGTCATACGAATGAAATCCACGGCGACGCGGGATCGGCGCTTGAACGTCCATCGTTTGATGGGATGCGGAGCAGAAGCGATGTGCGCCGCTGAACTCCGGCTCTGTCATGTGTCGCTTGAGCGCTCTTTCTGCGGCAGCAGCGAAGTGCGAGTAGAGCGGAACAAGCAATTGCAATCCGCGACCTCCTGGAAAGTAACACGTTCATCCCAGGCGGACACGACGGCGGGCCTTACCGCCTCAGCATTGGTTGGCGCTGCACATCGCTACCGAAAGGGGGGGCGCACGTCGTGAGCCACTTTCTGTCACCCACTCCGTTCCGCCGGCTGATCGAGGATTACGCCTTCATTTGCGACAACTACTACGATGCCATCGATCGAAATGACTCGGCGCGCGATCCACAACGAAGCTGCCGAACTACTGAGAGAACGTCTCTCATCGAAGGTGAGCGTTGACAAAGCACCGCTCGTCGGCTGCCCACGCTGATTTACGCCCTGCTTGGGCGGAATACCCCGTCGCATTGTGTTGAGGTGAAAGGGAACTCCTAGCACTGCAGGGCACCAAGACAGAAGTTATCAAGAGTTGAGTGCAGCCACGGCGTTGTGGGTCCGGTCAGTGTCTGCAGACTGTAATGTCCACACCCGGTGACCGGCCTGCATTCTTAATCGCGAGCGTCGAGCAATTAAAAGAAGGATATCCGAGTTGCGAACACCACCAGAGCGTCATGCGGGCGAGGCGTGCCCTGCGATGACCACGGCAAGCGCGGTTCAGCGGGAAGCCTGTGCCACGAGTTTTCTGGAGAGCGTTGGCCAGAATTTCCGCCAAGCTATGTCGTTCCTCGATCTGCCGGAGGGACTTGCCGAGCGGATCATCCAGTGCAACTCAACCTATACGGTGCGCTTCGGCGTCAGGTTGCGGGGGCGGATGTACAGCTTTATCGGCTGGCGCTCGGTGCACAGTGAGCATTGCGAGCCGGTCAAAGGTGGTATCCGCTTTGCGCCCGATGGCGATGCCGAGGAGGTGGAGGCGCTCGCGGCGCTGATGACGTTAAAATGCGCGCTGGTTGATGTGCCGTTCGGAGGCTCGAAAGGAGCACTCAAAATCGATCCGCGCGAATGGAGCCCGCAGGAGCTCGAGCGCATCACCCGGCGCTTCACCCAGGAACTCACCAAGCGCGGCCTGATCGGTCCCGGCCTCAACGTGCCGGCTCCGGACGTTGGCACGAGCGAACGGGAGATGGCCTGGATGGCCGACGAGTTCCGTCGCGCCAACCCCACCGAGGTAATCAACGTACGCGCCTGCGTCACAGGAAAGCCGCTCTCCAAAGGCGGGATTGCCGGACGCACGGAGGCGACGGGCAGGGGCGTGCAGTTCGCCATCCAGAGCTATCTCCGGGATTCCCGTACCCCGGGGATTGCGGGGGGACGGCGCGACCTCAAGGGCGCATCCGTGATCGTACAAGGGTTCGGCAACGTCGGCTACCACGCTGCCAAGTTCCTCTCCGAGGAAGACGACGCGCGGATCACCGTCATCGCCGAGCGCGACGGATATGTCGCCAATCCGGAAGGTCTTGCGATAGAGCCGCTGAAGCAGCATCAGCTGCGTACCGGCAGCATCCTCGGATTTGACGGAGCAACTTCATTCGCCGGCGACATGACGGGTCTGGAACAGCCCTGCGACATCCTCATCCCGGCGGCGATGGAGAATGCCATTCACGTCGAGAATGTCGCGCGCATGAAGGCACATCTCATCGTCGAAGCCGCCAACGGCCCCGTCACCTTCCAGGCCGATCACATGCTGCGCTCTCGAGGAGTAACCGTCCTTCCCGATCTCTACGTCAATGCTGGTGGCGTAGTCGTCAGCTACTTCGAGTGGGTGAAGAACCTAACCCATATTCCGTTCGGCCTGATGGAAAGGCGGCGGCGGGAGCGACGCAACCGCACGATTGCGACTGCCCTTGAGCGGATGACAGGCCAGCCATTTCCCGCTGACATTCGCGATGAGTTCCTGGAGGGTGGTGCCGAGATCGATCTCGTCCGGTCCGGCCTAGAAGATGTCATGCGCAGCACTTGGACACGTATCGCCGATCTCCTTGAGGAGCAGCCGGACCTCGGCGACTACAGGACGGCCGCCTACATCGCGTCTATTCGGAAGGTCGCTGACGCATATGAGGCCATAGGCATCTGAGCCCGATCCGGCGCGAACGGCCGAATCGGCCCTGCTGAAGCTACAGCCTGCCGCCGCTGTCCGGTCGTCACACGACCGAGACCTATGCGCGGCGCCCTCTGCCGGTGTCCTCCCCACCGGCAGGGGCTGTTTTCAACGCACCGGATAGGGCCAGTTGCTGCGCGCCGCCGAGCGCGGGTTTGAGACACCCTTCGGGTCGGTTGTCACCCGAAATCAACAGCGGTGACGTTGCCCCTTTGGCTTAATCCGGTTTGAAGTTCGCTCTGGCCCAACGTGAGGACCAGAGAATGAAGCGCAGCTGTTTCAGTGAAGAGATGGGGTATTCGGTTCAGCTTGCTGAACGCCTGGCCCTTTTTCGGATCATGACGTTCGTCTGATGCTCAGAGCCGACCTGGCAAGAGGAGATCAGCATGAGCGTTTATGCAGGACTGGATACTTCACTCGACGCAGTAGCTATTTGCGTTATCGCCGAGACCGGCGAGATGCTGTGGCAGGGGAAGGTGCTCGGTGACCCGGATGCCGTGACGGCTGCACTTCAGCGATGGCGAGACGATCTCGTTCGCATTGGCTTGAAAGCTGGTGCGACATCGGAGTGGATCGGCGTTTGGTCGACGAGGGCTTCCCTGCCGTGTGTCTCGAGAGTCGACATGTCAAAGCGGCTCTGGGCGCGATGACGGTGAAGACGGACCGGAATGATGCGCAAGGGATTGCACAGATTGTCCGTACAGGTTGGTTCAAGGCAGTTCATCTGAAGTCCGCTGCCAGCCAGAGGCTGCGCACGCTCACCGCCGCGCGCAAGGCTGCCGTCAGGGCGGTCACTGCCAACGAGCAGGTCATCCGAGGCTTGTTGCGTCCCCTGGGGCTAAAGATTGGCGCCGTCACGCGCGTTCGATTCGAGGCAAGGGTCTGTTGCTGGGTATCTTTGAACCGCTCTTGGAAATGCACAGGTGTCTGCGCGAGAACCTGGCGGATCTGTACCGGCTCGTCCTGAGAGCGGTTCGAGTGGATCCCATCTGCCGTGGCCTCATGACCATGCCTGGCATAGGACCCGTCACCGCGCTCACCTACAGGGCAACGATCGATGATCACAAGCGCTTCCGCCGATCCAGGTCGGTCGGTGCGTATCTCGGCCTCACACCGCGAAGATATCAGTCTGGAGAAGTCGACAGGGTCGGTCGCATCACCAAAGTGGGTGACAGTGAGACGCGAACGGCCTTGTTCGAGGCGGCCAACGTCACCTGCGCCCGACGACCCGATGGTCGAGCATGAAGGCTTGGGCAAATTGCCAATCGACAGGGTGCCCGACGTGCAAAGGTCGCGCTCGCTAGACTAATGGCAGTTACCCTTCACCGCATGTGGGTTGACGAACAGGATTTCCGTTGGTCGGCAGCTTAGACTGAGCCGTCCACGCAATAGCGAGCTCTCGATGCAGGGCGCGGTCCGGACGAGTTCGCATGATCTGTCGTTGCCGGTTCCCGAGCACGCCGAAGAGCTTTGAACCGATCGGACCCACGGACACCATCATGCCGGCGGCTGCGTGCCGACCGCGAACAGAAGCAAAGAACCTGCATCGAACGTCACGCCTTGACTGGAGGACACCGAATACAGAAGCAGATCATCGGGATTTTGAAGGAGCACGACGCCAGAGTTTCGGTGGCCGATCTCTGCCGCAAGCACGGGGTCAGCGACGCCAGCATCTACAAATGGAAGGCGAAGTTTGGTGGCATGGACGTGTCGGAAGCGAAGCGGCTGAAGACGCTGGAGGATGAGAACGCTCGTCTGAAGCGGCTCCTGGCGGACGCCATGCTCGACAATGCCGCTTTAAAAGATCTGCTCGGAAAAAATGGTGACGCCCGCTGCCGAGCGAGAGGCTGTCGCGCATCTTCGAACGGCATTCGAGATGAGCGAGCGGCGGGCGTGCAAGACCATCGGCTGCTGCCGATGACGGTTCGCCACAAGGCGAGCCGTGGCGACGACGGTGACCTGCGGCGGATGAAGGCGATCGCGCATGAGCGCCGGCGCTTCGGCTAAGCCCGCAGGCGCAACGGGAAGGTTTGATCAAAGGAACTCAGTAGCTCGTCGATCTCGGCGTCGGTCAAGCGACCCATCGGTCGCCAGCCACCTTTCGCCAGGCCGGTTGCTCTACCGTGCACCGGTCGAATGCGACCGGGCAGCGGGTGCGAAACCGACACCCCGAAGGCGGATTGGCTGGGCTCGGCACATCGCCCGCCAGGATGATGCGGCGGCGCCCACGTTCGACCCTCGGATCCGGCAGCGGGACCGCAGAAAGCAACGCCTTCGTGTAGGGATGCATTGGGTCTTTGTAGATGATGTCGCTTGGGCCGAGTTCCATCACCTTGCCCAGATACATCACCGCGACATCGTCACCGAGGTGACGGACCATTGCAAAGATCGTGGCTGATAAAGAGGTATGTCAGCGAGAACTGTTCCTGAAGGTCTTTCAGGAGATTGACCACCTGGGCTTGGATGGACACATCCAAGGCGGCAATCGGCTCATCGCAGACAATGAAGTCCGGATTAAGCGCGAGCGCTCTGGCAATCCCAATGCGCTGGCGCTGGCCGCGGATAGCGGTTGGCGAACCTCGGATTCAGACCAACGGAATCGAGCAACTCGCGAATCCGCCTCTCCTTTTCCGCGCCTTTCAGCACACCATGCTCATTGAGCGGTTCGGCGATGATCGAGGCGTCGGTCATGCGCGGATTAAGACACGCCTGCGGATCCTGGAAGATCATCTGCATGCGCGGGCGGATCCGGCGCAGTTTATTGCCCTTCAGATGCGTGATGTCTTCGCCATCAAACACGATGCGGCCCCCGGTAGTGTCGCAAAGGTCGTCGTCTTGCCGCAGCCGCTCTCGCCCACCAGCCAAAGCGTTTGGCCGCGCCTGACTTCCAGGTTCACACCGTCCAGCACTCTGATGGCGCCAGCTTGGCGCCCGAAGACACCCTGATAAGTCGGGTAGTGCAAGGCCAGGGCACTGACGCGGAGCAGCACATCGTCTCGGCCAGGCTGTGCTTCTCTGGTGAGGATACTTGTCTCAGATATTGTCGCGCGGCCTCTGCTCGGTCACATCCCACCAGCAGGTAGCTTCGTGACCATCTCTCACCGGCATCAGCGGCGGCCTCTCGACGCGGATCGGAAAGGCGGTTAAGTCTGGCGGCTGGCCGACGACACTCTTCGATCGCTCCTGTCCCGCTCGGTCGGGCCTCGGCAATGTCTCCAGAAGCGCGCATGTATAGGGGTGACGGGGATCTGCATAGAGATCATCGACTGCGGCGCACTCGACAACGAGTCCGCCGTACATGACCATAACCCGATCGGCGATCCCGGCTACCACACCGAGATCATGCGTAATGCAGATGATGCTCATGCCGATTTCATGGCGGAGCTTCTTGACGAGATCCAGGATCTGGGCCTGGATCGTCACGTCAAGCGCGTCGTCGGCTCATCCGCTTGAGCATCTTTGGCAGGCAAGTGCAATAGCGATCATCGCCCGCTGGCGCGTTCCGCCGAAGAACTGGTGGGGATAGTCGTTTATCCTGTCCTGTGCCGAGAGTATGCCGACCAGCGAGAGAAGCTCGATCGCACGCTTGCGCGCCTCGCCACGGATGAGACCGAAATGCTTCCTTAACGGCTCCATCAGCTGGTAACCGACCGTAAATAGGCCGGAACGACGCTTTTCGCGAAGCCGGTAGCTATCGCCACGGATGGTTATCACTGTCGAATGATGAAGCAGGCGATCAAGGATCGCCGTTGCCACCACGGGATCGCTAAACACGCTGCCCCATTCGCCCACCGAGCGGTGTGATCAGGATCGATCCCCGCTCATAACGCCGCGACACCAGCTGGAAGAACAGATGTGCGGCATTGGCTTCGAACGGAGATAGCCGAGCTCGTCGATGATCAACAGTTTCGGTCGCGACAGGGTGGTCAGCTGCTTTTCGAGTGAACCGTCGTCATGCGCCTTGGCCAGCATCGCCACGAGCGTGGCCGCCGTGACGAACTGGACGCTATGGTTCTGCCGGATCGCCTCGCGCCCGAGAGCCCCGCCAGATGTGTTTTGCCCGTACCTGGAGGTCCAAGGAACAGGACCGTGTCGCCATAGGCAAACCGGCGGCAGGTGGCCAGCTCCCGGATTTGGCGCTGATCCAGCGACGGCTACCCGTCGAAGTCGAAGCCATTCGAGTTCGCGCACGAACGGGAACTGCGCGATCTTGCCTGCCATGGAGATGCGCCGCTCGTCGCGCCGCGCGATCTCGCGCGTTACGAGGAAGGCCAAAGCCTCGCGCAGGACGGGTTAATTTCCGCAACCTGATCACTGATTTTAGTCCTCCGTGAAGAACATTTAGGCGATTGATTTGGTTTATTGTCGGTATTGTGGGTTTTGTTTTTGCAGGAAAAGCGTGTCTGAGGCGGCGTTTTCTTGCAAATTGCTTTGATGGTTTTGGTGTGATTCACTGCTCCAAACGGTGATTTGGAGGGCGAGGATGAAGCCTCGGGAACCAGTCGAGACGGGTCAGAACGACATGTTCCGCTCGCGCCTCGACCAGATCATCGACATGGGTCATGAGGAGGCCGTGCTGGCCAACCGGATCGACTGGCAATTCCTGGCGGAGCGGTTTGGCCAAGCCTCCAGCGACGAGGCGGTCCATCCGCCGCTGCCGACCCGTCTGATGGCTGGGCTGCACATCCTCAAATATGCCGAGAACCTGTCCGACGAGGTGTTGTGCGCCCGCTGGCTGGAGAACCCCTACTACCGTGTGCCTCGAAGCTGATGCGTATTTGCCAGCGCAACTGTGTCGAAGATGGGAGACGAGGCCTCCCGGAGCCGGCCTGCAGGGGCAGGCTCCAAACCGCCCCATGCGGCTGCGCACAAAAGGCGTGCTCGTGAGGGATGGGGGAAAGGCGGCGCTCGACGCCGTCAGGTGAGTGTTGAGAAGATGAGCGCAAGCGAGCCGCTGATGACGCATCGAAATGGGTTCAGACGCTGTCGAAACGGGCGTCGGGTAATAACGCCCGGAGGAGTGTGGACGACACCTGCTTACGGTCCACGCGGCAGCCGGTGCATAGGCGGCATGAGCTCTTCACAGGCTTCGGCACGGAACGAGGGAACCTGGCATGGGGTGCCAAGGGAAATCCGCAAGCGGCGCACACCGCGAGGGAGAAATACCGATACCCATGACGGGGACGGAGCAGCCTGTAGTAGCGGTGAAGTGGCTGTAATGGCAATGGAGCGAAGGGGCTGCGTTACCCGGTCCGATCTCAGGCGCCAACCGGCTCTGCCGGGAGGAGCGCCATGAAGTCGGGCAAACCTTTGCCGATCACCAAGCACATGGTCTGGAGGGCCTACAAGCTGGTGGAAGGGAATGGAGAAGCGGCGGGCGTCGATGGTCAGAGCCTGAGCGACTTCGCAAGAGCTACTTCCCGCTGGCGGTGAGGCGCGTGGAGATTCCCAAGGCCGGCGGGGCGTGCGACCTTTGGGCATCCCGACGGTCGCGGACCGCGTCGCGCAGATGGTGGTCAAGCAGCATCTGGAGCCGGGGCTGGATCAAGTGTTCGATCCGGATTTCTACGGTTATCGGCCGGGGAAATCCGCCCATCAGGCGGTAGAGCAGGCGCGCAAGCGCTGCTGGGAGTATGACTGGGCTCTGGACCTCGACATCAAGGGCTTTTTCGACACGATCGATCATGGTCTCTTGCTGCGAGCGCTCCGGAAACACTATCAGGACGACTGGGTGCTGCTCTACGTCGAACGATGGTTGACAGCCCCGGTAAAGATGCCGGATGAGAGCCTCCGGAAACGGGAGACCGGAACACCGCAAGGTGGGGTGGTCAGCCCGCTGCTCGCAAACCTGTTTCTACACTACGCGTTCGACATGTGGGTGCGGCGGAGCTTTCCGCACATCCCATTTGAACGCTATGCTGATGATGCGATCTGCCATTGCCGGACACGGCAGGAAGCGGAGCGACTGAAAGAGGCGTTGGAGCAGAGGTTTGCGGAGTGTCACCTGACGCTGCATCCTGAAAAGACCCAGGTGGTCTACTGCAAGGACAGCAACCGACGAGGGACCTATCCGCGTATCCAGTTCACCTTTCTCGGCTTTGCGTTCCGGCCGCGCATGGCGAAGAACCGCTGGGGGAAGCTCTTCACGAACTTCCTTCCGGCAGTGAGCCCGCAGGCGCTCAGGCGCATGCGGGATCGCATCAGAGGGTGGCGCTTGCCGCATCACGCGCCACTTCCGCTGGTCGATGTTGCCCGAATGCTCAATCCGGTCCTGCGGGGCTGGTGGCAGTACTACGGACGCTTCTACCCGGCGGAAATGTGGAAGCTATTCACATACTTCGACGAACGTCTCGGGGCTTGGCTCCGAAAGAAGTATAAGACGCTGAAAAGGTCACCGGGGACGGAGCCTGCGGCGGCTGAACGGCATTGCACGGCGCACTCCCTCGCTCTTCGTACATTGGGCGCGCCTTGGTCACGCAACGGTTGGGTGACAAGAGCCGTATGAGCCGAGAGGCTCACGTACGGATCTGTGAGGGGCTGAGGGTGAAATTCCCTCGGCCCACTCGACAGTTCTTCTGCAGGGAGGAATTCTCTCGCCACGAACTCCCTTTCGAACGGTCGTCGATGACGCGCTGGCGCCAGAGGATGGGCGAGGAGCGCCTGCAGGCGCTGTTGCAGGAGAGCCTGGCCATGGCGGTGAAGGTCGGCGCGGCCAGACCCGCCGACTTCACCAAGATCATCGTCGACACCACGGTGCAGGAAAAGAACGTCGGCTTTCCCACTGACGCCAAGCTGATCCACCAGGCACGCGAGCAGCTGGTAAGCCTGGCGCGAAAGGCCGGGATCAATCTGCGCCAGAGCTACAGCCGCGTCGGCAAGTTCGCACTGATCAAGCAGCAGCGTTACGCTCACGCAAAAAAGTTCAAGCGCGCCAAGGCCAAGCTTAGGCAACTCAAGACCTATCACGGCCGCACCATCCGTGACATCGGTCGCAAGACTGCTGGCAATGCGGAGCTGGAACAGGCCTTTCGCCGCCCCTTATGGCAAGCAACCAGATTAAGCGTATTCTCGCCGATGCCGGTTACAAGGGCCACAACGCACCGCAAACACACAAGCTCAGGGTCTTCACCGCAGGCCAGAAACGAAACGTCACCCCCGCCCTCAAGCGTCAGATGAGGCGACGCTCTGCCGTCGAACCCGTCATCGGTCACATTAAGAACGAGCACCGGATGGGCCGAAACTATCTCGCCAATCAAGCCGGCGACTCAGCCAACCCGATCCTCGCGGCCATCGGCTACAATTTCAGCCTCATCCTCAAATGGATCAAGCCTCTTTGACTCATCTTCTGCTACGCATTCAGTATCTCAAATCACCCCAAATCGCGTAGTTCACGATCGACGTTTTATAATGCCGCATTCGCCACATCAACTCCTGCAGAGAAGTCTGCGCTGGCCGAGATTTCTCGGTGAGCATCCCAACTTTGAAATTGCCGGTTACGCGTGCAGTACAGCGTCAGGCTAGGAAGCAGATCGTTTCCGGGCGGTTCCTGCCGCGCTTGCCCGCGTGTCGCTGCGCGAACCGACCAAACTCGACCAACTTGGTCTTGATCGGCTCGAGAGCAAGGCCGAACTTGCCAACGGTGACGAAGGGCGTCTGTGACGCGGAGCGCATCCTCACGATGTTGGAAGCAGATCTGACTTCCACCCGACCATCAGCCCCTTCAATCACGACCACATTCTCCCAGCCGAGGGCGCGGGCGTGCGTCTTCAGGGCGTACTGGCGTCGTCGGCTCTCGGGGTTGTTGGCAAGCTGGTCCGGGGTGGACTGAATATAGAGCTGCGCGCCAGGTGATCGGCAGTGATTTTAGTCATCGTCCGTCTCCTCCGGTATTCTGACCGGGGCGAGGCGATCGCTCAGAAGAGCTTTGAGCAAGCTCACGATCTCCGCGTGCCTCAACACCCAGCCCCGGACGCACGTCAAGGCGCAGGAACAGGCCGGTGGCGCTGCCAGAGAGGGCGGCGCCCTGCTGCAGGGCATTGCCCGCTGCGGCCATTGCGGGCGGCGGCCGGAGGCCGATAGGAATTGGCTGTAGCTCTTGGGAGTCTTAGCCGTGTTTGGTGCCTTAGAGACCTCAACCGCACTGGTGACCGTCGCGCGTTCTACCATTTGTCATCTCAGCCATCGCCACGCCCCTGTCCCCTGAGCGCGAGCATCTGCCGGGCATCGTCCGGTGTTGCGATATCGAAGGACAAAAGGGTCAGGATGTCCCGCATCCGCGCCACCTGCTCCGCATTGGACCGGGCGAGCTTGCCTTTCTCAAGGTAGAGGTTGTCTTCCATCCCCACCCGCACGTTCGAGCCCATGGTTGCCCCCATGATGCACAGCCGGAACTGATGCTTTCCGGCTGCAAGGACAGACCAATGATAATCGGAGCCGAACAGCCGGTCGGCGACGTTGCGCATGTGAGTCATGTTGTCGGCATCGAGGCCGATCCCGCCGCTGAACCCGAATACTGTTTGTATTATGAAGGGCCGCGTCAGCAGGCCGATATCCGCGAAGTAGGCGACGTTGTACAAATGCCCCACGTCGTAGCATTCGCATTCGAAGCGTGTGCCGCCAGCACCGACTTCTTTGATTGTTCGTGTGATGATGTCCTCGGTATTCGGATAGACCCGGGACGGCGCTGCCGCGAACAGTTCCTGCTCCCACGAGTGCTGCCAATGCTCGGATTTTTCGAGAACCCTTTGCCGTCCGTAGGGAGAAATCGATCCCATATTCAGCGAGGCCATCTCCGGTTTGAATCGCAGGGCGGCCGCGATCCTGTCTTCGACGGTCGCCTTTGGCCCACCACTCGTCGTGATGTTTACGATCACGTTGGACTCGCGGCGCACCCGATTGATTGCCGGCGCATATACGTCAGGTTCCAGTACCGGACGGCCGTCCTCCGGATTGCGAGCGTGGAAATGGACGATGGCCGCACCCGCCTCCGCCGCACCGATGGCCTCCTTGGCGATCTGCTCTGGAGTGATCGGTAAATATGGCGACATAGTTGGCGTGTGCGCCGCTCCTGTCACCGCGCACGTGATGATGACTTTGCGTCCTGCGGACATGAAATCGCTCCAGTGATCTGACCTGAAAAATTCATGGGCCGGGGGATGTGGTGCAAACCATTGAAAGACGTAGAATTTGGTTGTCGAAGCCGATCCGAATCATTTCCCGGAGACCACACCCGTCATGACCGATCCTCTCGAGATGGCGATCGCTGCGCGTGATCCGGCGCCGGGCAGCTTGATCCACCGTACTGACCGCGGCATACAATATGCGTGTGGTGCCTGTCTTCTCAACCTTCACGGCATCCAGCCAAGCCTCAAGGCTTCTTGAAAATCGAGATCCAGCTGCTGCTGGCCGACTCTCTGTTCCAGTTCGGCGATACGCCGTCTCGCCTTGGCGAGCGCCTTCTCCTCAGATGACGCCATCTCACCCGATTGCTGCAATGGCTCCGACGGGAAAGCCGACGCCTTCCCGACGTCCACGACGGCGCGCCTAGAGGCTGCCGGTTAAGCGCAGGCGATCAAGCGAATCGTACAGCCGATGCCGGCTAACCCTGGCCTCCCTTGCCAATTCACTGATATTCTCGCCCACTTCCATGCGCTGCAGAAGCGAGAGCTTGTCCTCTTCATTGATGATCCTTTGCGATCCAGTGCACAGTTTCCTGATTTTGCGGGAAACTGTCCGCTATTTTCTCTGTCTCAGTCCAGGGGGCACTCCAGACTATCCCGTTTCTGCGAAATACGGAGGGAACCCACGAATATGAAGCAGCAACCTTTGGCCTTGATCTCGCAAAAGCGCGTTTTTCACGTCATGTCTCCGATGCTGCAGGCCATGCGCTGCAGAGCAGGACATAATGTGCGGCTCATGCCCATCCTACGTGCGTATCGTCAACCGAGTGAACGACCGCGCCTACACGGTCGATCGCATTCGTGTAGCGCGTCGATAATGAAGGCGTGTCGCCATCCACTGCGATTGCCATATGATTGATGTAGGCAATGAAATCTCGCCATTAACGATGAGATGATCGACCCGCTGCTTGATCGCCGCGCCATTGCCTCGAGTCCATTCCGCCTTATCGTCGCACCGCATACTAGGAGGTGAACCCTTTGTGGCCAAACTCCCTTCCGGAGACGGATCAGCTAGTCGCCGACATTGGCAACCGGATGCCGGTCGATTTGAACAGTTGGGTGACCATCACCCCTTACCTGGCGCTGCCTGCGCTGGTGCGGAGAGGTGAGAGGCCGCTGATTGTTCCCGTTGGGGCGGAAATGGTGCGATCGACCAATCGATTAGTTCAACGGCACGGTGAAGTATCGCCTCGGTCTGAGCAGCGCTGGGTGAGGCGGCGATGACATGTCCGATCTTGTCTCGGTAATCCCCTTTCCTGACGATCGGCGCTTTGGGTTTAATGTACAATTTCACCTCGACAACACCTGGCACAGCAGCCGCCTGACTGACCCCATCAATCGAATCGAGGATGCCATCGCGATCAGGAAGTAGGGACCGCGTGGCTGCAGTTTGCGAATGCTTTCTGCGCAGATCACATTCCTCGCCGGTGGCGAGCTTGATGTGCTCGGAGATTAGATCGACACCATAAGCCAGCTGAACCATTTGAGGATCGGGGGCGCCAACAAGACGCGGGTTGACTTCAATCACGACTGGGCCACGCTTCGTCCACCGGAGCTCAATGTTCGTTGGCCCCCAGCCGAGGCCGAGAGCTCGCAAACACCTCAGCGAAAGATCGGCGATAAGCTTATGCTCGTCATCAGTCAGCGGCGCCGGATAGGCGCACTCACGAAAGACGAAATGCGGTGGGGGGCCAGAGTCACCGGTGGCGATCCCAATAACCTCATTTCCCATTGCCTGAACGGTATAGTAGGGTCCTTGTGCGAATTCTTCGACCAGGATCCTTGGCGAAGACCGCCATATATGCTTGCCGCCTAACAGATAGGTCGTATGTTCGGCCAACTCATCGACGTTGCGGCACAACCGGACCCCGCTGCTACCGCTGCCAACGGCTGGCTTTAGGATCACCGGCATGCCCACCTCAGCAGCAGATCTTTCTACTTCCGTCGCAGACGCTGCCAAGCGATAAGCAGGTATTGGAA
Organism: Mesorhizobium sp. WSM4810; assembly: GCF_055811235.1. Taxonomy (NCBI): domain Bacteria; kingdom Pseudomonadati; phylum Pseudomonadota; class Alphaproteobacteria; order Hyphomicrobiales; family Phyllobacteriaceae; genus Mesorhizobium; species Mesorhizobium sp. WSM4810. The sequence goes on from NZ_JBVVQV010000040.1 coordinate 31,257, forward strand.
CGCCGGCCTCCGCGAATAGCTGACGTTGAATGAACTTGTCGCAGGATCGTTCAATGGATGCGGGATTCGGTCCCGGTAGATCGAAATGCCGGCAGAGCTTGCCAACTGTCGCATAAACCGACTCATCGTCGCCCGCAAAGCCAGTGATGCCAGCAATGTCATAGGTTGCACGCAGCCGGGAACATTCGTGGATGAGCGCATCGAGATTGTCTGTATCGACACGGACTGCCTCAATCCCTTCCGACGCAAGATAGTCGTACTGAGTCGGATCACCCGACAGGGTAATCGGATGAAGGCCAAGACGCTGGGCCGCTTGGACGTATCGCAGACCATTACCCCTTGGATGGCCTTCAATCAGAATAAGCGCTCTTCTTGCCATTGGCGTCGACCTCCGTTACGTGGTCTGAGCGCACCCAGGCATCAGGCGACCTCAGACTATGCCGTGAGGTACCATTGTTAGCGGTTAGCGGTCGCAAAGATTCTGTAAAATTGTTTGGAGGATTTGTTGCACCGTTTTACCTACCAGCGTCTGGCAGGGAGCGTTTCGACCATTTTGAAGCGTTGCGATCTTTGCAGGACGTCAGACTGTAGTTTAGCCAGTCAGTCATGCTGCGTTGCGTTCGCTGGTACTGTCTATGTCTACTCTCAAGCTGCGCCTGCAAGAGATCATGGCCGAGCGCAGCATTCGCTTGTCGCCTTTGTTGCCGAAATGATTTAATCGAACGCAAGCGGGGGCGTTAAGGCGAATGGTAGATTGATGAAACCCAGTCTTTGTATGTAGTCTAGAGCAATTCCAGGAAAAGTGTGAAGCGGTTTTCCGTTTCGGAATTGCGTCAAAACAAAGAGTTAGAGTGGTTCACCGTTTCCGTGAAACGGTGAACTGTTAATGCCGCCCGGCGTCGCTCCTGAAGCCGGGAGAGGCGTTGTTGCAGGCCAGCGATACGCGGTTCGAATTCAGCCTTGTCGATGACGCCCTCGGCATAGCTGTCGATCAGCCGATGCCACGACGCAAGCTGGTTATCTGTCGCTCCAGACGGACGATCTCATCCGGCTCGCGGGTTTCGTCGCGGGCTTGGAGGAGGGGCGGCGGTATTCGTCGGCCACGCGGCGCGGGTCCTGGCGGCATGATCCCGGCGAGCATCGCGGCGCTGGAGGCGCGGAAGTTGGAATATATCCTCGGCGCCCGCGAACGCTCCAGCGTCATCGTGCGCAATCTGGTGATGAACGACGAGCAGCCGTTTACGCCGCTCTTGGTCGAGCGGGTCAAGGGCGAGACCCAGCTGTTCGTGAAACAGGTCAAGCTCTCCGGTCAGCGCTACATCGTCTGCCGCAACGAAGCCGAGGCCGAAAAGCACAAGGCCGATCGCCAGGCGATCGTGGAGGGACTGCAAAAGCAGCTGAAGAAAGGCGAAAAGGCGCTGATCGGCAACAAGGCCTATCGACGCTATTTGAAGGCTGTCACCAAGGACGCCTTCGAGATCGATCTCGGCAAGCTGGCCCAAGAGGCCCGCTAGACGGGATCTTCGTCTTAAGGACCGACGCCAGGATCACGCCCCTGCAGGCGGTCCTTCGCTACCGCGACCTTCTGCCGGTGGAGGTTCTGTTCCGCCGGGCTAAGGAGCTGATGCGCACCCGGCCAATCTATCACAGCTCGGATGAGGCGATCCGCGCTCACTGTTCGGCTCGTTCCTGGCTCTGCTGCTGGAGAAGGAATTGGCGGATCTTTGCGCCGCCAAAGGCTTCAGCGTCGAATGGGCGATCTGCTGCACGACCTGGGCCGGCTGCAGGAGGCCACGATCGAGAAGGACGGCAAGCGCATCACCACCCGAACCCACGTGAAAGGCCAAGTCGGGTCCGTGCAAACACCCCTTCTCGCGCCTGCAACGCTGCCGGCACAGGAGGTTCGCGCCCTGCTGACCACGCGCAAGCTTGCAGGCGAAGGGGCACGATGTCGAGATGAGCATCCGCGGGGTCTTGCGCGGTTTTGGCCTGAAGGTTGGCCCGACGACGCCGAAGACGTTGAGCGGCGGGTTCGCAAACTGGTCGCCCATCATGACACGCTGGAGCAGATTGCCGAGGCTCTTCTCAATGCCCGAGCAGTGCTGCTGTGCGAGTTCAAGACGATCGAGAAGCGTCTTGTCGAGTGGCACGTCGCGATGCGCAGGTGCGCAGGGTCGACGGACGCAATGACCCCCATATCATTATCTTCCGTGACTGCTCACAGCCATCTCAGTCCTAGATGGGACCGATATGCAAATTGCATTTGACGAGGGCGCTGGGCCGCTGTTTTGTTTTGAGATGCTAGCATCCTCACCAATAGTTTTGGAACAACGGATGCACTGCTTTGAGGCTTTCCGGGAGATGCAGGCCGGCTGAGGATTTCGCTGACAGCTTGAAGCGCTGCCTGATTCTAACGTTGGTAAGCCCAACGCGCAGCATTGCACAAACCTGCGTATGGCTTCAACGACGAAGCCTTGCCATATGCATCGGCTATTGGGTGCTTGGTTGAGACTACGCTGGCGGCCCGAGACTAAGGCCGAAGTTGCGAAACACTAAAGGAAATCCTGCCCAGCGGCGGGAACAATGAGGGAGAACAAAAATGGTGTCGATAGACCGCAGACGTTTCATCCACGGGGCATCCGCTATCGCAGTAGGTGCGATGTCTTACCAACCCCGCCGCGCTGCAGCCAAATCCGCGGGCGAAGTGATAGCCATGCTTAATGGTGGCGACTACGCAAAGGCCTGCATGGAAGCCTATGTAAGGCCATTCGAAGCTGAGACGGGAATCAAAGTCACCCCGATTACCGATGAATTTTCCATGGCTAAGTTTGAGCTAGAGGTGTCGAACAATAACGTTTCGGTTGATGTGGTTCCCATAGGTCCAGGCTCAACTTTGCAGGCTTCGCGAAAGGGCTACCTCGAAGAAATTGATTACTCCATCTATAAAAGAGACGAGTTGGACGCGATGCTTGACTTCGCCAAGTCTCCGCACAGTGTCGGGTCGATCGTTTACGCGTTATGCATGGTCTACAACATCGAGAAGTTCCCAGCTGACAAACCGCGGCCGGCTACTTGGGCAGAGTTTTGGGACGTCGTGAAGTATCCCGGAGTTCGCACGTTGCCAAACGGCGAGTACGGAGAATTCGGCCCTTGGGAAGAAGCCCTGCTGGCGGACGGTGTGCCTGCTGACGCACTCTATCCTTTGGATATCGATCGAGCTTTCGCGAGCCTGGACAAGATCAAACCGCATATCCGCAAATGGTTCGCTACGGGGTCCGAGATCCAACAGATGCTTCACGATAAGGTTGTCGACCTGGCGGAGTCCTACGATGGCCGGGCCGTTGCATTGATCGACCAAGGCGCGCAGGTTGAGATCAATCGAAACCAGCAAAAGATGACCTGGGAAAGCTGGGCCATCCCGAAGGGCGGCCCGAATCCCAAGAACGCACAGAGATTCATTGAATTCATGACCCGCGCTGACAGGCAGGCAGCTTTTGTACAGCTCATGCCTTACGGCCCAACTAACCGAAATGCGTTCAAAATACTACCAGAAGCTGTCGCGCGTAAATTCGCTAGCCATCCCGATTACTCGGCGTCCACGATAACAATGAACTCCAACTGGTACAATGAGGTAGGATCGGACGGCAAGACCAACAACGACAGAATCATCCAGCGTTGGAACGAGTGGATTCTTCAGTGATCCCCGATCAGAGTATGTGGTGAAGGTGGCGAGGCGCCAGCCCGTCGCCTTCCCGACCTCTTAAATCTCGATGGAACCGCTTCGTCCGACGCTTTTTGCGCTTGGGAGTTTGTCCGCTTGCAGCTACGTCCCGGCAGTATCAAAGGATCACTTGTGACCTTGCATCAAAACATTACCCGGCCATTTGCTGAAAATGAAGCATCGGAGAAAAACACGGTTCCGACGCAGATAGAGTTCCGAAGCGTCACCAAGATGTACGGGGCGGTCTCTGCGGTAAAGAACCTGTCACTTACGGTTCGTCGCGGCGAGTTCCTCACAATTCTCGGTCCAAGCGGTTCGGGCAAGACCACAGCGCTGATGCTGCTCGCCGGGTTCGTGGCGCCTACTGAGGGAGACATCCTGATTGGTGGGAATTCGGTCGCCTCAGTGCCGTCTTATCGGCGCGATCAGGGCATCGTCTTCCAGAGCTATGCGCTGTTTCCGCACCTCACGGTGCGCCGGAATCTGGAATTTCCACTCGAAATGCGCGGCATGAAGGCTGCCGAGCGGGCAGTACAGGTCGATCGAATGCTTGAGCGTGTCCACCTTAAGGATTTCGGCGGCCGTATGCCATCCCAACTGAGCGGTGGGCAACAACAGCGCGTGGCGCTTTCCCGAGCCCTGATCGCCGATCCGCCGCTTCTCCTGCTCGACGAGCCGCTGGGTGCCCTCGACCGCAACCTTCGCGAGCAGATGCAAGGCGAGATTAAAAGCCTGCACCGGGAGTTTGGCAAAACAAGCATCTGCGTCACGCACGACCAGGAGGAGGCGCTCACGCTATCGGATCGCATCATCGTCATGCGCGCCGGAGAAATCGAGCAAACCGATACACCGGAGGCTCTCTATGACCGGCCCGCGACACGATTCGTGGCGCATTTTCTGGGCGAAGCCAACATCCTTGAACCCCCCGGTCTCAAGGTCGAATCCGATGTCGCGCCGCCCTTGGGCACCGTCGCGATGCTCCGGCCGGAGCGTATCTGCGTTGCCGCTCGGGGGGCTCCACGGCAAGCCGACGCGGACCAAAGACAGTTTGTCCCCGGCATTGTCGAAGACATGATTTATGCTGGCCCGTTGCGGAAATACCAAGTGCGCGCCGGGGACAGTGTGCTTATTGTTCGCAAGCACGTGGCTGCGGGCCAACAGATCTTCCGACCTGGCGATGAGGTGCGCCTCGACTGGCTGCGGTCCGACGTTCGCTTTGTCACGGCGTGAGGTTCTGATGAAGACGCTTCGGGAATTTGGCCGAATGCCCATCGCTCTCATTGGGCCGGCCCTCGCCGTGCTTCTCGTGGTATTCGGCATACCAATCGTTCAGCTCTTCCTGACCAGCTTTAACGCACCGGCTTTTTCGATTGCCAACTATAATGAGTTTTTCGGCCAGCCGGCAAATGTTCGCGTCCTCTTCCAGACCATCGAGATTAGTGTAGTAGCCACGGCAATCTGCCTCCTTATCGGCTATCCCACGGCCTATCTGATCGTGGCCGTCTCGAAACGGCTACGCATGGCGCTCATTGTGCTCGTCCTTGTACCCTATCTGACCAGTGGACTGGTGCGGACCTATGCGTGGATCGTGATTCTTGGCGATGGCGGACTGATAAACAATCTGCTGCTTGACCACCGACTTATCTCCAGTCCGCTGCCGCTCATCTACAACCGCATGGCCGTCTATATCGGAATGGTACACATTATGATGCCTATGATGATCCTGCCTCTGGTCAGTGTCATGATGGGCATCGACAAATCGCTGACGGCGGCGGCTCGCAGTATGGGCGCGCGACCGTCCACCGCTTTCTGGCGTGTTTTCTTCCCGCTCAGCATGCCGGGCGTGCGCAGCGGCTGCCTGTTGGTTTTTGTGATCTGCCTCGGATTCTACATCACGCCAGCCGCACTCGGCGGGTTGGGAGACGCCATGCTATCGACCTTCATTGCGTCCCAGGTCCGTAGCTCTTTTGACATGGGACGTGTCGCCGCCTCGGCCTTTGTCCTCCTGGCAGTCGCCATCGTCGTGCTCTCCATGGTCGGGCTTGATCTCTCAGGTACGTCGCGCCTCACGGCGCAACCATCGCTGAAGGCATGGCACCGTCTTTCTCCTTCATTCGGCATGATGAGGCGCTATGTCGGTGAGTTACTTATTTCCTATCGGGCGAAGCGCTGGCTGGCACAGCTCTACCGCGCAGGTGGCGACAGCCGCTGGCCGCAGCTAGTCGGCATAATGTTTCTCGCGCTCGTTATGTTCTACCTACTGTTTCCGGAGCTTCTCGTCGTCATCATGTCCTTCAGTGCCGGGAAGTATTTGGAATTCCCTCCCTCGGGTTTTTCGCTGCAGTGGTATGAATCCTTCTTTGGCGATCCGTCATGGTACGCCGCCGCCTGGACCAGCATCCAGATCGGCTTTATGGTTGTCATCCTGTCGACCATCATCGGCACGCTTGCAGCCTTCGGGCTTAACCGCACCCTTCCGCGCCTGCGCAGCTTCCTGACCATGGCGATACTGACGCCCATCACCTTTCCGGTTATCGTCGTCGGCATAGCGACCTATCTCGGGCTGATCAAACTCGGGCTGCTCGGTTCGATGACCGGCATTGTCCTGGCGCATACCATCGGCGCTATCGGCTATGTCGTCGTAATCGTCTCGGCGTCGCTGGCCAATTTCGACCCGCAGCTGGAGCAGGCAGCTATGAGCATGCGGGCTGGGCCACTGCAGACCTTCATGAGGGTGACGCTGCCCCTAATTCGGCCGGGTATAATCGGCGGCGCTGTGTTCGCATTCCTTCACTCCTTTGATGAGGTCGTCATTGCATCTTTGGTAGGAGGGATGTCGATGCGCACCCTGCCTCTAAAGATGTGGGAAGATATTCGCCATCAGATCGACCCGACAATTGCCGCAGTAGCGACGCTGTTGATCCTTTTGCCCCTGTTCATATTAATGATCCTCTACGTCGTGGGGTGGAGATCGACGCTGGGCCTTCAGCGCGCGCGTCCAGCACCCGCTGCTTGAGAGGGCGCCTTCAGTGTCAGAGGTCGGTAGCCCCGTTTTGTAGGGTGAAACTGCTCTTGATCCATGCATCACGGCCAAGAATTTAAGGCCAATTTCGGCGTTGCTGGCGCGGATGTCATTCGCGGCGATCTAACGCTCGTGTCGACCTGCATCGCATATCCCTGTCCTTAAATGTCCGCGATGGCTTGGTCACATGCAATGTGCCCTGCGCTAGGGCCCGCCAAAGCGTACCGGATAGCTGTCCACCTTTCGACGGAGACCAACTTGACGCGAGCGCATCCCAAGAGTCTACTTCTTCTGTCATCTGATAACGCGATGGTACCGTTCGCGACTCTATGTTGGCGCTTCCAACGCCAAGTGTGCATACTTCAGGGGCAGTGTTTCCAACAGCATCAGTCTCGTCAGCGCAGAGAGAGGTTGAGGCGTTTTCTGTGACGACCAGGCTGCTATCCGAACCGGCCTGATACAGGACGACTTCGTCTAGTCCGGTGAACTGATAGAGGCCGGGCTAACATAAATCTGCGTTTGTTTTAATTGTCATCGATGCTCTGGAAGGGACAACACGGAATGCCAAATCTCGTCGATTCTGAATCCGAAGGTCGCGCCGTCGCAAGACCTCGCAGCGCGATGGGGTTTTCTGGCGGCGGTGACAAACCCGTTACGATCGAGCCGTTCCCCTCAATCGCCTTCCTCGACTACGACGCATGGCTCTCTCCGTTCCGGTCATCGCAGTCTCCGAACCCCTCCCGGGTATGATCGGGCAAGGCGCGGAAACCTTCCGCAGCTTTGCCTACGTGTTTTTCGTCAGATAAGGAACCGCATGCGCGGCTATTCGGTTTTTCCCATCCTACGCAATGGATTTACCGGCGACAGGCACTGGCGGCGCGCCTGGCGCGCGCTCGATCCGAAGCCGGCCTATGACGTTGTCATTGTCGGCGGCGGCGGGCACGGCCTCGCGACCGCATTCTACCTCGCCGAGAACCACTGCATCCGCAACGTCGCCGTTCTAGAAAAGGGCTATGTCGGCGGCGGTAATGTCGGCCGCAACACCACGGTCATTCGCTCCAACTACCTGCTCGACGGCAACACCCAGTTTTACGAGTTCTCGATGAAGCTCTGGGAAGGCATGTCGCAGGCGCTGAATTTCAATGTAATGTTCTCGCAGCGCGGAATGCTCATCACGGCCCATTCGGCCGGCCAGCTTGATGGCTTCGGCCACCGCGCCAACATCATGCGGCTGAACGGCATCGACGCCGACATTCTCGACCGCGACGAGGTGCGGCGGCTCGTCCCCTACCTCGATTTTTCCGAAACGGCGCGTTCCACGATCCATGGCGCGATCTTGCAGGGCCGCGCCGGCACGGCACGTCATGACGCGGTGGCCTGGGGCTACGCGCGCGCCGCCGACGCCCATGGTGTCGACATCATCCAGGGCTGCGAGGTGACGGGTTTCGTCCGTGACGGCGAGCGTATCGTCGGCGTGGAGACGACGAGGGGCCGGATTGGGGCCGGGAAAGTAGGGCTTGCGGTGGCGGGTCACACATCAGTGCTCGGCCGGAAGGCGGGCCTCGAACTGCCGATCGAGAGCCACGTCCTGCAGGCTTTCGTGACGGAGCCAGTCAAGCCCCTGGTTCACCACGTCGTGGCCCACGGCACCGAGCATTTCTACGTCAGCCAGTCTGACAAGGGTGGGCTGGTCTTCGGCGGCGGTCTCGACGGCTATAATTCCTATGCTCAGCGCGGCAATCTCGGGATGGTCCGCGAAGTCGCGGAGGCGGCAGTCGCGCTAATGCCCTGCATTTCCCGCCTGCGCATTTTGCGCCACTGGGGCGGGGTGATGGACATGACGCCGGACGCCAGCCCCATCATCTCCCCTACGTCAGTCGACGGGCTCTACCTAAACGGTGGCTGGTGCTATGGCGGCTTCAAGGCCACGCCGGCCTCAGGATGGTGCTTCGCGCATACCATCGCCAGCGGAAAGCCGCATCCGCTCAGCGCCGCCTACAGCCTTGACCGTTTCTGGACTGGCCGCACGATCGACGAGGCCGGCGTCGGGCCGTTCGCCTGGCTTCAATAACCGAGAGCCCCAAGACCATGCTACGCATCGAGTGTCCCTGCTGCGGTCCGCGCGACCACGATGAGTTCCGCTACGGCGGCGACGCGTCCGCCGTCCGTCCTTCTCACGACAACGCGGATTTCGAGGCCTGGTACCGTTACGTCTTCGTGCGCGAGAACCCGGCCGGACCGCATCGCGAGTACTGGCAGCACGTGATGGGCTGCCGTCAATGGTTGGTGGTCGGGCGCGATACACGCAACCACGAGATCGCCTCGGTCCGCTCCGCACGGGAGGCGCGCGCATGAGGCGGCTTCACGAAGGCGGCCGGATCGACCGATCGCAACGGATCGCATTCAGATTTGACGGCAAGGCTTTAGCCGGATTCCGAGGCGATACGCTCGCTTCGGCGCTGCTGGCGAACGGAATCGGCCTGGTCGGCCGCAGCTTCAAGTACCACCGGCCGCGTGGGATCTATTCTGCCGGGCCGGAGGAGCCGAATGCTCTCGTGACGGTGGGGACGGCCGGTCGCCGCGAGCCGAACCTGCCGGCGACCACGGTGGAACTGGCCGACGGACTGGTTGCCGAGAGCCAGAACCGCTGGCCGTCGTTGAAGTTTGACATCCAATGCGTCAACGGACTGTTCGCACCGTTTCTGTCGGCCGGTTTTTACTACAAGACCTTCATGGGCCCGACGCGGCGGGCATGGATGTTCTATGAGCATTTCATCCGCAAGGCCGCCGGGCTCGGCCGGGCGGGCGAGGAGCCCGACCCGGATCGCTACGAGGTGCGCCATCTCTTCGCCGACGTGGCGGTGATTGGGACCGGACCGGCGGGGCTTTCGGCGGCGCTGGCGGCGGGCGAGGCGGGCACCAGGGTGGTCCTCGTAGAGCAGGATTTTTTGGCTGGCGGTACGCTTTTGTCGGAGCCGGCGGACGGCGAGGCCCGGGCCTGGCTTTCCGTAACGCTCGCACGGCTCGCCGACATGCCGAATGTTTCGATGATGACGCGCACCACTGCGTTCGGTGCGTATGACAGCAATGTGCTCGGGCTCGTGGAGCGGCACGGCTCAGGAACCGCCGATCCGGCAATAGGCGAGGCGCGCCAGATGGTAGCGCTTTTGCACGCGAAAACGATCGTCTACGCTACGGGCTCGATCGAGCGGCCGCTGACCTTCGCCAACAACGACCGGCCCGGCATAATGCTGGCCTCCGCGGCGCGGACCTATTTGAACCGCTTTGCCGTACTTGCGGGTACGCGGGTGATGGTAGCAACAGACAACGACAGCGCCTACCCGGCAGCCTTCGACCTTGCGTCGGCCGGGGCGGAAATAACGATAGCTGACAGCCGCGCGGAACCGGAACATGAACTATTGGAACAGTCGCGCCACTGGGGCATTTCCGTCCGCAGGAAATCGCTGATCTCCAATGCTTTGGGGCGTCGTGCCGTACGCGCTGTTGTGCTTTCCGAACCGGGCGGTACGATTACGTTGGAATGCGACCTGGTCGTGGTCTCGGGCGGTTGGTCGCCGACGGTGCATCTGACCTCCCATGTTGGGGTAAGGCCGGCATATCGCGAGGACATAAACGCTTTCGTTCCCGGAAAGCTCGGAGCGGGGCAGTTCGTGGCCGGCGCTGTGACAGGAGGCTTCATCACAGCCGGCGCCATCGAGGAAGGGCATCGTGCGGGGGCCGACGCAGCTGCGTTCTGCGGCGCAACAAAAATAGTCCAGCCGCCCTTCAGCCTCGATCTTGCTGAGATCAACGCGGGACTCAATGCCAGCCCGCTCGTCGCCTCGCTTCGCTCGGGACCTCTCTCCCACTTCGTGAGGGGAAAGGATGGTAGCCCTGCCAGGCGGCCGGAGCATCCTCTCCCCCGTCGATCGGGGGCGAGGTGGTTCGGAAATCGAAAGGCGGAACTTACCAAAGGCAAGGCCTTCGTTGACCTGCAGATGGACGTAACCGTCAGTGACATCGCGCTGGCGCATCGTGAGGGATACGAGTCGGTCGAGCATCTGAAGCGCTATACGACGCTCGGGATGGGCACCGACCAGGGCAAGACAAGCAATTTCCGCGCGCTTTCCGCCATGGCCGGCCTGCGCGGGATGGCGGTTCGGGACGTTGGCACGACAACGTTCCGGCCTCCCTATACCCCAGTCGCCGTCGGAGCGCTGGCGGGGCGCAGCCCGGGGCAACAGCACAAGCCGTTCCGGCGCACGCCAATACATGATTGGCATGTCGCCAACGGCGCGCAGATGCTGGAGTCGGGCGTCTGGATGCGGCCGTGGTTCTATCTTGCTTCTGGCCGCGATGTGGACGAGGCCTATCTCGCGGAAATGCGAATGGTGCGCGAGGCGGCCGGCCTGATGGACATCTCCACGCTTGGGAAGATCGACGTCCAGGGGCCGGACGCGGCTGAATTCCTCGACCGCGTCTATGTCAACAGTTTTGCCAAGCTGCCGATCGGCCGCGCGCGCTACGGCATCATGCTGCGCGACGATGGCATCGTCTTCGACGATGGTACAACGACCCGGCTCGGCGAGCGGCACTTTTTTATGACGACATCGACCGCGAAGGCCGCGGACGTGATGTCCCGGCTCGAATTCCTGCTCGATACCGCCTGGCAGGGCCTGCGCGTTTCGGTAACTTCGGTCACCGACGAATGGGCCGCGATGTCAGTGGCCGGTCCAAAGAGTCGGGAGATCCTCGCCGCCGCACTTCCCGATCTGGACGTTTCCAATGAAGCGTTGCCGCATATGGGTTTTCTTGAAGGTCGATATGGGGACAAGCCCCTGCGCGTCATTCGTCTCAGCTTTTCGGGCGAGCGGGCTTACGAGATCTATACCGGTGCTAGCGTCGGCAAGGAAATGTGGTGCCGGTTGATCGAGGCCGGCACGCCTTTCGGCCAGAAGTCTTACGGGGTCGAGGCTCTGGGCGGCTTGCGCGTCGAGAAAGGCCATGTCGCTGGGCCGGAGATCGACGGCAGGACGACGCTCGACGACCTCGGTCTCAGCCGCATGGCGGGCAAGCGCAGCGGCTATGTAGGCGATGTGCTTGCCCGCCGTGAAGCTCTCAGTGACCCGGCGAGGCCGCGGCTGGTCGGGCTACGCTGCCTTGAGCGGGGCAAGAGGTTGAGCGGAGGCGCTATTCTATTCAGGGCTGGCGAGCGGATGCACGGCCATGGTCTCGGCCGCATCACCTCGGTGACCTACAGCCCCACGCTCGACGCCTCGGTTGGCCTCGCTTTGATTGCCCGAAATGCCGCGGAGGAGGGCACTGAGATCGTCGCTGCCTATCCCATGAAAGGCCAGACGGTTCGGGCCCGAATAGTCTCGCCTATTTTCCTCGATCCGAAGGGAGAGCGGCTCCATGGCTGATGGTCCGAGCATGGGTGCGTTTAAGATGGCGGCCTATGACTGCTCGATCCTGCAATTCGAGGGTTGGGACGGCACGATGGCACAATTTGAGGTGGTACTGAATAAGATGCTACGTGGGCCTTTGCCGAACAAGGTCGGCGACACTGCTCGTCATGACGATGGGCTCGTCATTCGGATTGCGTCGCGCCGGTTTTGGCTGCTTTGCGACGGCCCGCCGCCTGTGAGCGACGTCGACGCGGAATTCGGCTGCGCACTCCCGCTCGGCGAGGGCAGGATTCGGCTCCGGCTGTCTGGCAGGGGCCTCAAACAGGTGCTGGAGCGGTGTGTCGCGGCGGATTGGGAGACACTGGGAGATGGACGGGCAGTCCAGACGGGTCTCAATCGTATGCCGGTGCTGCTGCTGCGCAGGAGCGAGTTCGAATGCGACCTCCTCGTCCCGCGCAGCTTTAGCAATGGGCTGATGGAGTTGATTGCCGACGCCTCCGCAGCGGACTGTACCTGACTACCTCGAACGGGTCGACCTAGGCTGCCCAGCTAGCCAAATATACGATCGGATTCAAGGCGCCTTTCAAGAAAGCAAAACCAATTGATCGCCTCCTGCGATCGAATTTACCAAGATAGGAGAAAGCTGCTCATGCCCACATCTAGTCAACAGGAACGCGTACCTGCATTTAGTCAGCAGGAATACCGCGAGCGCACTGCTCGGCTGCGACAGCAAATGGCGGCGCGCGGAATGGATGCGCTGCTTGTCATGAACGAGAATAATATGAACTACCTCACCGGCTATGATGGATACTCGGAGTATGTTCCGCAGCTCGCTCTCGTGTGTCAAGACGATGAAGATCCGTGGCTGATTTTGCGCGAAATGGACACTTTGTGTGCAACGCCCACCTCCTACCTGCCGCAATCACGCATTCTCAGTTATCCCGAGAAGTACATTGGGTCGAGCCAGCGGACGGCATGGGAGCCGATTG
>NZ_JBVVQV010000041.1:0-43743 GCF_055811235.1 Mesorhizobium sp. WSM4810
GTCATGGCACTTACCCTTCCACGGGAATCGGTGATCGCAACGTCACCAGCGTGCCATGGCCGCCCCTCGCCTCAGAGTAAGGGCTGCACTCTCTCCAGAGCTTTTTGCAGAACCTTCAGGACACTATCGGGCATTGTTCGTTTCTCCATCGGCCAATCAAGGCCCAAGGAGAACGGAAATGGGTACTCTCAATACGATCCTGCAATTCAAGGACGCGCTGCTTGGAATGCCGGAAAGTCAGTAGGCACGAAGCGGCCTTTCACACAAAAGCAAATCTGGGCGATCCGCTTCTTCCTCGATCGCGAAGGACGCCTTCGTGACAGGCCGCTGCTGTCACGCGATCGAACTGAACGCAGCCTATGTCGATGTCGCGGGGCTGCGTTGGCAGGACTTCACCGGCCAGGCAGCAGTGCTGGAGGGCGACGAACCGACCTTCGCCGAGATCGCTGCGGCAGAGCTGGAGGAGTGGCATGACCAGGAGGGAGCTTGCCCGGGTTTGGCCACCGACTCGCGATGCTGCTGGCCTTGCCGGCCATAAGCCAATGAGCCCGGTCGAAGCGATTCGACGCGAGTGCCTGGACTGCTCATGGCCAGCATCTGGACGAGGTAAAGCTCTGCGAGACGGTGACCTGTCCGCTCTGGCCATTCAGAGCCGGCCGCCATCCCTACACCAGAAAGTGCCTCCTGGAGGTCAATTCTGAGCAACGGCCCTTTCACCGGCACTCCGGTGGCCCAAAATCGCTCTTCGTCGGGAATTGACCTCCAGCAGCATGATTGCCGGGAAGGCGAGGCCAAGGCAGGCTAGGCGGTGAGTGTGGTACCTGGTGAGGCAGGCTGATGGCCCACCCCAGCCATCAGCCCGATGCTTTTCATCGCCGTCAGGTAGAGGCGCTGGCAGGCTAGGGGCAAGGTTGCACGCCGGCTCAGCCGGTTGACCCAGGTCCGCAGATTGAACACGTCGACTGAACGGCATCAGCCGAACACCCCGACTACGAAGGTGATCGCGGATCCGCGGAGAAGGTTGGATTTCAGGTCCTCTCCCTCCGCCAACTCGTCACATTTCGCATTCCATCGACACCAAGTACCCGGAAAACCGCGCGTATCGGGAGCGAAGCGATCATGACAGCGTTGGTTGATGCGCCTGTTCAGGGGGAACTAATATTGCCTCGGGGCGCGGCGGATCCGCGCCGCGTTCCGGATCCCGGCCGGACAAGCAGGGTCGCGTCCAGATACTCAAGGTCCACATGAAGAAGGCTAAGCTGGCGGCCGATGTCGATGCCGAAAAAGTCGCCGCGCTGACGCCGGGTTTTACCGGCGCCGATCTCGCCAACCTGGTCAATGAGGCAACCCTGCTCGCCACGCGCCGGAGGGCGGATGTCGTCACGATGGACGATTTCAACAATGCGGTCGAGCGCATCGTGGCCGGGCTCGAGAAGCGCAACCGACTGTTGAACCCGAGGGAACGCGAGGTCGTCGCCTATCACGAAATGGGCCATGCGTTGGTGGCCATGGCGCTGCCCGGAGTGGACCCCGTGCACAAAGTATCGATCATCCCGCGCGGCGCAGGCGCCTTGGGCTACACGATCCAGCGGCCGACCGAGGACCGCTTCCTCATGACGCGCGAGGAAGTGGAGAACAAGATGGCGGTGCTGCTCGGCGGCAGGGCGGCCGAGTGGATTGTGTTCGGGCATCTGTCCACGGGGGCCGCCGATGACCTGGCCAAAGTGACCGATATCGCCCGCGCCATGGTCACGCGTTACGGCATGTCGGAAAAGCTCGGCCATGTGGCGCTGGAAAAGGACCAGCGCTCCTTCCACTTGCCGGCGGTCCGCGCGAGCACGATTACGGCGAGGCCACCGCCGAGGCTATCGACGAGGAGGTTCGCAGCAGCGTCGACACAGCTTTCGCGCGAACGGTCGGGCTCCTCACCGAGCGACGGGACCTGCTGGAGAAGACGGCGCGCAAGCTGCTCGAGATCGAGACGCTCAGCGAGGCCGAGCTCGCATCGCTCGTCGGAAACGTCGCGGCACCGGATCGCACGGAGGCATCCGAACCGCAATCGGGGAAGCGACCGATACGACGAGGCAAGGCTGCGGCGACAAACGTCTCGCGCCGGGCCGAGTGACGGCCTTCCTGTCCCGACGTGGTCCGGAGTCGACTGCCGAAAGCCGCAGCCCCACATGAGAGATACGCACGTTGCAACAGGTAGGCCGATCAAAGTCGCCATCGGTCTTGTGGTTGAGCCGGCCGAAGGAGGACGCAATGACCGAAGAGAGCAACAACACGCAGCAAGTACCGCAATGCCTGACAACCGAGCACTTCGTGCTGCAGACCGCAGCGCAGCCGGCCCGCCCCTACGCCGGTTGCAGCTGCCTGCGGCGGGAAGGCGACCGCGGCAAGCAGAATCGCAATCCCTCATCAATCCATTGATTCATGCTGGTAAAGCTCATCCATGCTGAGCGTCGCCAGAGCGGCGAAAGGCGCCTGCTTTTTCACGCGACCGCCGCTGAGGATCACCACGTCGTCGCAGAATGAGATGGTGCTGTGATGATGACTGATCACTATGGTCGTGCGGCGGCCTGCCCTCGACTTCAAGGTCTCGACGATTGCCGCTTCCGACAGTCCGTCCACCGCATTGGTAGCTTCGTCCAGGATGAGGATATCGGGATCGCGCACCAATGCTCTCGCCAGTGCGATCCGCTGCCGCTGTCCCGCTGAAAGATTGACGCCCCTGTAGCCGACGACCGTCTGGTAGCCTTGCGGCAGATGTTCAATGAATTCATGCGCTTCGGCCAGCTTTGCAGCACGCTGAGCGTCGCCGGTCGAGGCTGCGTCCTGCCCGTAGATTATGTTCTCAAAAATGGTGCCATCCACCAGTTCCAAATCCTGGCTGGCAAGTGCGATATGCCTTCGCCATTGGCTGGGATCGATCTGGTCGAGGGGTGATCCATCGACGAGAATTCTACCGGCATCAGGCTCGACGAAGCGGCACAGGAGATTGACGATCGTCGTCTTGCCCGCGCCTGAGCGGCCGATGAGCGCCGTCGAGCGGCCGCTGCGGATCTCGAATGCCGCCGAATGCAGCACCACGGCACGCTGGTCCTTGCCGGAATAGGTAAAGGTCACGTCATCGAACTTGATCCCTTGCGCCAAGCCCTGGAACGGTCGGTGTCCTCGCGGAGGTTCGGGCTTGTCGCTCGGGTCCAGCATCCAGACCACCTCTTCAAGCGATCCGCTCAAGCCTTGCAGCTGGCTCCAGGCCATTTGCAAGGCCCGCATATACGGCTGCAGCCTGTAGAGCAGGATGACGAACGCGACGATCAGCGGGAAACTCACGCCCACGAACCAGGCTCCGATCACTACCGCCAGAAACAGCATCGCGTGGAGAATCTCGGTCAGCGGCGGCAACGCGCCCTGACGCGTAAGCAGGACGAAAGCAGCCCGGCGAACCGCGTCCGACGCCTGATCGAATGTCGCCTTCTCGCGGCTCTCCTGTCCGAAAATGCGGATCAGACGCCCGGCATGCACGAGGTGGAGCATCTGCGATGCAAGATCGCTGTTGCGCGAGGCGACGCTGCGGCTGGGCGCCTTCAAATTGGCTGACAGCACGGCGTGCGCGATCTGAACGACGACCAACCCCAGCGTGACCAACAGTGTCATCTGCCATGAAAGCAGCAGCAGAAAAGCCAGCAGAATGATTGCGGCCGATGCGCTGACGATGGCCGTCAGCATGATCTGGATCGCATCCGATGCCCGCCAGGATTCGTTGGAGATGATGTTGAGCAGCCGTCCGGGACTTTGCTGCAGGAAGAATGGATAACCGACTCGCAGCAACTGCTCCGACAGTGCGCTGCGGATCGAATGGCTGGCCTTGCCATAGATTAAGGTCGTCAGCAGCGTGTTTGCGAAGGCGAAGACGTTCTTCAGGACGATCGAGCCGAGAATGGCGGCCGAGATGACGATCAGCCGTTCGCGCTCGCTCAGGTCAGATCCGAAATGCTGGAGCACGGCAGAAAAGCCGGCCATTCCGGTTTGATCCCCCTGGCCCATGATGATGCCCAGCAAGGGGATGATCAGGCCTATGCCGAAGCCTTCAAGAGCCGCGCTGACAAGACCCAGCATCACCACGGCAGGAAGCAGCCGCAGTTGCTCCCTTCCAAGCGCGCGGCGCAGCATCGGCAGGCTCGGCGGTACCAGTCGCATTATGGCGTATTCACCCTCGCCTCGGCATTTGCCTGTTGATCCTGTGCTTGTTGATCCTGCCGCACTTGCGGCGCCTCTGGCCGTCTCGCCAACGAAAGAACCGCGAACTTGGCCGCGCCGAGCAGATTCATGACGACGATCGGCCAGTGCGACAGCTTGAGTTCGCAATCGAACCGAGGCCCCTTCACCAATTCCCGGAAAGCCGATCGCACGGCCCAGTAGAAATGGCGAAGCAGCCAAGGCGCATGGCGAACATGTTTCAGGCACAGCCCGCCATTGCCTAAGCAGTAGTCGCGGTGGAGCTTTTCGATGGCCTTGTGATCTCGCCGGCCGTGATGGTGGAAAATCGTCATGTCGGGCACATATTCGACTGGGATTCCGAGCAGCACCGCTCGCACAAGATAGTCCGTATCTTCCGCGGAGCGCAGCGGGCCGCCTGCGCCGAACCGCTCGTCGAAAAGGCCGATACGGGCAGCAGCATCGCGGTGCATCGTCATGTTGCAGCCGAGCACAAAGCCGCCGGGATGAACATCCGATGTAAGCCGCTCGCGGACCAGCGATCGCTTGATCGTGAACGGCAGATCCCTGGCATCGCCGATCTCGACGCGGCCTCCCCGGACGACCCGTTCCCCGGTCCCATAGTGTCGCTGCAAATCACTGAGGTAGTCGCCATGGACCTGGCAATCATCATCGACGAAGACCAGCACACGGCCCCGTGCGCGCGCCAGACCGGCGTTGCGGGCCGCCGCCAATCCGCGTCGTGGCTCGCAAACAGCCGTAAATGGCATGTCCGACAGTTCGGCGATGCTGGCCAGGCGTTCTGCCGTGCGGTCGGTCGAGCCGTTGTCGACAACCACGAGTTCGGCCGCGAAGGCAGGATGGGCACGGCACGCGGCCTGGATCGACTTGATGCAAGGCTCGAGCACCGCAACGCGGTTGCGCGTGCAGACGATGAAGCTGACCTCCGGCGCCGGGCCGTGCTGCGGCCGGGGATCGGCCGAAATGGGCGCAAGCATACTCGAGCGACTGTGCTCCAGAGGCTGGTGGGATTTGACTGTCATTCTAGCTCGACCCAAGGGAAGGCAGAACCGCCGCGGCCGGCACGGATTGCAAGTACCGCGACAAGGCGTCTACCTGCCTGGTCGCCGACATCGAGACGAGACTGAACCGCGGCGCGTAGGCGCCGGCACGCAATGCGTACCGCTCGCGACGCCGAATGCGGTCCCATTTGGCAGTCCGCGTCAGGAACTCATGCGTCAACAGCGGTTGCATCTCATCGCCTACGAGTTGGTAGAGGAAATAAAACAGGTTCAGCGTGCCGGCCTCATAGCTCGGCCTCGTTTCCGCCGGCAGTCCGGAAATCCTCTCCTGCAGCGCAAGCATCCAATCGGCGGCACGGCGGACCGTGTCCATTGAGGCAGTATCACCGATGTCGCGGAGGTCCCGCGCGTTTGGCGCGAGGCCTTCCCGCTCAAGGGTTTCGGCCACGATCTTCAAATGCGTCCTTCGCAGCTCCCGCTTGTGCCGGTTCGTCACGCTGTCGCCATGGATACGATAGGCGATCAGGTTTTCGGGGATCATAGCCGCCGGGTAACGGTCGGTGAGCCGTCTGAAGAGATCGAAATCTTCGGCATGGGTATAGCTCTCGTTGTAATATAGATCGCCGTCCTTTATGGCGTTCCTATTAAAAACTACCGTAGGATGCATGAATATCGTGAAGAACATTGATAATATGCCCAAGATATTTTCCTGAAGAACTGGATCAGGCAGGCCTTTGACGATGCGTTTGCCAAGCAGGAAATCGACACCTGCGCCGCACAGGGCGAGGTCGGGCCGCTGGTTGAAGAGTGCGACCTGACGCGATAGGCGCCAGGGATAGGCGATATCGTCGGCGTCCATCCTGGCGACCAGATCACCCCGAGCCACCGCCAGCCCTTCATTCAGGGTTGCGATGAGGCCCCGGTTTTCGCGTGAGACGATGGAGATGCGGTTGTCAGATCTGCGGAAATTCTGCAGGATCTGCAGGGAATTATCCGTCGATCCGTCATCGGTCGCGATGATCTCCAGGCGATCGTAATCCTGCCGCAGGATGCTGGCGAGCGCGGCAGCCAGATAAGGTCCGGCATTATAGATCGGCAGCAGAACGGACACCAAGGGAGCAGCCATGGTCAGCTCCGATCCGTTCGCGGGAGGTCGCGTGCCAGGGATGCTTTGCGGCCATCGAGCGGGCCGCTGAAATAAGCTCCTGTTGTCCTTCCAAGCCACCCGGCGTCATTCGTTTTGGCACCTGCCAGGATGACGGCGCCAGTTCCTGGAGCAACATAGGGGAAGTAGCGCTTGAGGCTGTTGAGCGGCTTTTCGAAAAGCAGCCATGAGACCGAAGCCACGATGATGGTCGCCGCTCCCGCAACCAGGAATCGCCCCGGCCCTTGCTCAGAGACGTTGAACGGGATCCAGGGCTGGGACATGACCGCGAGCGACAGGACGATGGGATGGTAGAGATAAACGCCGTAGCTGATGCGGCCGAGGGCCAGCAGCGGTGGCAGGTTGAGAAACTTCCCCCGATAACCGTCAATGCCGGAGGAACAGCTCGCAACGACCACGACCAGCGGCGCGAGAGGCAGGACTTCCAAGAGCAGCCAGCGGCCCCATTCCTGCACGGAATTTGCCGGCGTCGGAGCAAACCACTGCAGGACGAAAAAGGCGGCCGCGAGCGCCGGCCAGCCAAATCGCAGCCACTGAGGCAAGACAGCGGTTCTGGTTCGGTAGACTGCAAGCAGCGCACCTGACGCCAGCGCGTCCATCGATGCTGGCGGAAGCAGGTCGCGCGCGAGGTCGGGACTTCCGGTGATCGGCCAATAAAAGCGATACGACAACGACAGCAGGATGACGCCGATACAGATCGACTGAAGACGCCGGAGCGGCGCCAGCAAAACGATCAATGGCCAGACGATATAGAACTGCTCCTCGATGCTCAGGCTCCAAAGATGGGCGAGCACCCAAGGCGTCCATTCGTTGCGCAGCGCGAACCAGAAATTCGACAGATAAAGCGCATGCCAGACCAGCGATCCCCTCGACTGCTCCAGGTCGACCAGCCAAACGAGAGTCAACACGGCAAAGTAGGGAGGGAATATACGCAGCGCCCGCCTGATGTAGAAGGATTTGAGTGCGGGCGCGGTTTCGAATTCAGCGGACGCGCGCGCGTCCAGAAGAAGCCGCGTGATCAGAAAGCCGCTCAACACGAAGAACAATCGCACGCCGATGTGGCCCCAGAAGGAGGACCCTCCCGCCGCAAAGAAATGCGAATACATTACCATCGTCACCGCGATGGCCCTCAGCGCGTCCAATTGCGTGGCGCGTCTCATCGGCCGCTTCCGCCAGTTGGATGTCTCCGATGACATCGTTGCCGCGGGTCGCCGCTGCTCACTCTGCGGACATCGGCGCCAGCGCAATGCGGCTGATCGTTTTCGCTCAAAGCGCTGCGTCTCGCGCGGGCTGCGGAGGTTCGGGCGGAGCGACCAAATGGCTCTGCGCCATCCCCCGCCAGTGGGCCCACCAGATTGCAGATTGCCTAAACACCACGGAATCTCTTCACGCCATCGAATGCCCAGCGCGACGATAGGAAAAAAATGCTGCGTCGCAACACAAAATGTTAACGCGTTTGAAATAGTCGCGTGAGGCACGGCCTGAGAAATGCGCGAAATCCGCCCGAATCTGGCTATTTTGACAGTTTTTGACCGAAGCTCGGACTTATTCACAGTTCATGTTGGCGCGGATGTGCTGCATTGCAGCATGATCGATCGATAATAGGGATGACGTAATACTCGCCTAGGAATATGAATACACCCGGTTTGATGCGCTCGCCTGGCTGGCGCGCCGTATGCACATTCCCCTCTATGCGACCTTCCAGGGCGGCGACCGCACATTGTACTGGATCGAGGCGATCGCACGGCAGGCATCGCTTCGCGCTTGCAGCGGCCTGATCGTCGCATCGGCTGCTGAGCGCGAACGGCTCAGCAAAGCCTACCCGCGCATTGCACTCGACATGGCCAATATCGCCAACCCGATCGACGATGAGGAATGGAAAGCGATCGCGCGCCCGCAAGCGCGGAAGAGCCTCGGCTTGCGGAGCGAGACATTTGTCGTCGTCAATCACGGGCGCATCGACATTCGCCGGAAAGGACTCGATGTGCTGCTGAAAGCCTGGCCCTTGTTTTCCGCAGACGCATCATCGGAACTGGTGATCATCGGCTCAGGTCAGGATCGGAACGAATTTGCCGGGCCTTTGCGCGAAGCCGGACTGGCCAACGTGAAATGGCTTTCCGCCTATACCACGGATCGGTCGCTGATCCGGCGCTGGCTTTCGGCGGCAGATGCCTACGTCACCACGTCGCGCATCGAAGGCATGCCGGTAGCACCGCTGGAGGCGATGGCTTGCGGCCTGCCCGTCGTCGCTACCGACGCACAGGGGCTCCCCGACATTCTGGCAAACGGCGAAGCGTCGGGTGGGCTGATGGTGCGAAAGGACCAGCCGGAGGAAATCGCGCGCGCCCTGCAAAGACTGAAGGACAATCTGCACTTGCGGGAACGCCTCGGTCAGGCATCGCGAAAACGGATAGAGGAAAATTTCTCGCTTGCCGCAGTGGCCGCCGCTCTCGATTGTTTATTGACCAGGCGCTAGGGCTCTTCCGCAAAAAAAGATCGTCACAACCGGCGGCGATACCAGGCCAGCGCCGTTTCGACGATCCGGTCAATTCCGGATTGCTCAGGCATCCAGCCGAGTTCCCGGCTCGCCTTCCCGGCCGCGGCTACAAGCGCAGGCGGGTCACCCGCCCTGCGCGGACCGTAGGCTACGGGAAGGCGCGTTCCCGAAACCCGGCTCACCGCATCGACCAACTCGTTCACCGTCGTCCCGGTTCCGGTGCCGAGATTGTAGACGTGGACTCCCGGATCGCGCAGAAGCTTCTCCCCCGCCAGAACGTGCGCACGGGCGAGATCGCTGACGTGGACATAGTCCCGCACCGCGGTTCCGTCCCTTGTGTCGAAGTCGGTGCCATTAATGGTAAAAATCCGGCCCGACCTGACCGCCGCCTCGATGGCGAGCGGAATGACATGCGTTTCCGGTTCATGCCGCTCACCGACCTCGCCGTCCGGATCACATCCGGCCGCGTTGAAATACCGAAGCACAACCGCGTTGAGGCCATGGGCATCCGAAAGATTGTCCACCATTCGTTCTACAATGAATTTCGACCATCCATAGGGATTGATGGGCGACTGCGGATGCGTTTCGTCAATCGGGGAACGAATCGGAACGCCGTAAGACGCGCAGGTGCTCGACAAGATCAGCTTGTCGACGCCGATCTTCAGCATTTCCTCGAGCAAGACCAGCGTCCCAAAACTGTTGTTTCGGTAGTAGAGTTCCGGGCGCTCGACGGACTCGCCGACATAGGCGTAAGCGGCTAAATGCGCCACCACATCCGGCCGATACTGGTGCAGCGCTGCTGCCACCGCTACGCGATCGCAAATATCGCCCTCGACAAGCGGTCCCCATTTGACCGCATCGCGCCAGCCGCGCGAGAGGTTGTCATAGGCAATGACCGACCAACCGGATTCGGCGAATGCCTTGCAGCAGTGTGAGCCGATATAGCCCGCCCCGCCAGTGACCAAGACTGTTTTCATTCGGCTGCAGCGGACCGAGCATATCCCGACGAGACCAAGCCTTCGAAATAGGCAATAGTCGTGGCGAGACCGTCGCGCAATGCGATTTTTGGCTTCCAATTGAGCTCGCGCAAGGCGCACCCGATATCAGGCTGTCGCTGCCTTGGGTCATCGACGGGCAAAGGTAAAAACCTAATCTCGGATCGGCTTCCGGTAAGTTCGATCACGAGATTGGCGAGTTCGAGCATCGTGAATTCGACCGGGTTGCCGAGATTGATCGGGCCGGTAATATCGTCGGCCGTGTTCATCAGGCGAACCAGACCGTCGATGAGATCGTCGACGTAGCAAAATGAGCGTGTCTGCTCGCCGGTGCCGTACACGGTTATCGGCTTGTTTTGCAGTGCCTGCACGATGAAGTTGGAAATGACACGGCCGTCGTCCGGACGCATCCTCGGACCGTAAGTGTTGAAGATGCGCGCTACCTTGATCCGCAGCCTGTCTTGCCGCCAATAGTCGAAAAACAGGGTTTCGGCACACCGCTTGCCTTCGTCGTAACAGGAACGGGGACCTATCGGGTTTACCCTGCCCCAATAGTCCTCGGTCTGCGGGTGAATCTCGGGATTTCCGTAGACTTCAGACGTGGACGCCTGAAGGATCTTTGCGCGAACCCGCTTGGCGAGTCCCAGCATATTGATCGCCCCATGGACGTTGGTCTTTGTCGTCTGGACCGGATCGAACTGATAGTGGACCGGGCTTGCCGGGCAAGCAAGGTTGTATATTTCATCAACTTCTACGTAGAGCGGAAATGTCACGTCGTGGCGAATGATCTCAAAGGATCTGTTGTCGAGCAAATGCGAGACGTTTCTCCGACTTCCTGTGAAGAAATTGTCGACGCATACAAGCTCGTGGCCTTCAGCAAGCAACCGCTCGCATAAGAACGATCCCAGAAAACCTGCGCCCCCCGTCACCAAGACTCGCTTTGCCTGCGGCATTTTTGGGATCCTCACGCCAGTTCTTCACGCAATCGAATGCGCAAAGCCCTGGGCGGAGGATAGGAAAAAAATGCTGCGCCGAAAACACAAAATGTTAACGGACCTGAAATAGTCGCGTGAGTGCGCGGCGCACGATCCATGAAAAAGCCCTTTTGCCATTCTTTGACGGTTTTCGTCCGAACCTCAGCCTACCGGCAATCGACATTTGGACGTGAATGCGCTGCGTTGCATCATGATCGTAATAAAGGGAGATGGATCCTGCACAGTCTTGACCCGGCTCCTATCGCTGCCGATGAACGCCTCGCAGCTTGGGGGTCAAAAGCTGACATAGCCGATGTCCACGTTCGACCCCCTGCGTCCTCTCTTCACCAACCCTACGCCGGTTGCAATTCCCTGCGCGGCAGCCGCGGGAAGGCGACCGCCACCGCCACCGCGCCGAGCCCTACAAGGGCCGAGCCGATGAACAGCCAGGAATAGCTGGCATAGGCATCGAACACCATGCCGCCGGCGAGCGGGCCGAAGGCCATGCCGATGCTGGACAGCATGGTGGCGGCACCAAACACCGTGCCGAGGATGCGCTGGCCGAAATATTCGCGCGCCAGCACCGCATAGAGCGGCATCACGCCGCCATAGGTGGCGCCGAAGATGACGGCGAGCGTGTAGAATTGACCAAGCTCGCTGACCGCAAGATAGGCTGCGATGACCACGGACTGTATCGCCAGACCGGTAATCAGCACCGGCTTGACCCCCAGCCGGTCGGCAAGCACGCCGTATAGAAGCCTGCCGCCTAAGCCCGCCAGGCCCTCGATGCTGTAGATGCTGACCGCCGCCATCGGCGCTATGCCGCACAGCATGGCATAGCTGACCATGTGAAAGATCGGTCCGGAATGCGCCGCGCAGCAGGCAAAGAAGGTCAGTGCCAAAACGATGAATTGCGGCGAGCGCAGCGCCTGTGGAACCGACATGCCGGTATCGTTGGCGGCAATATCGGCGGCGGCGTCTTCAGCGGCAGGCTTGGGCGGCTGGCGCACCAGCAATGCGGCCGGCACCAGCAGCGCCCATGCCGCGACGCCGATGACGAACATGGCGGTGCGCCAGTCATAGGCCGTGATCAGCCATTGCGCGAAGGGCGAGATTGTCATCGGCGCCACGCCCATGCCCGCCGAGACCAGGGAAACGGCCAAGCTGCGATTGGTGTCGAACCAAGCGGCGGTCAGCGCGATCATCGGCGCGAAGAAGGCGCTTGCCGCGAGGCCGACGAGCACGCCATAGGTGATCTGGAAGACAAGCAGCGAGCCGGTGCGGCTGGCCAGCACCAGCGCCAGCCCGAGCAGCAACGCACCTGTCATCACCACGATGCGGGCGCCGTAGCGATCGTAAATGGCGCCCCAGGCGAAGCCGCCGAGGCCCATTACCAGGAAGTTCAGCGTCATAGCGCTCGATATGCCGGCGCGCGACCAATCTGTGTCGAGCGCCATCGGTTCGAGGAAGATCGCCAGCGAGAACATCGCCCCGAGGGCGACACAGGTCATCACAGCACCTGCCGCGACGATGACCCAACGATAGGAAAGGCTCATATTTTTCTCCCGAGATCGTTTGGACGCGGCGCGACTTCTTTCAAGCTTCGTCACACCGCTTGCGTCCGAAGGACGATGACGACATTTCGAATCCTACAATCCGGTTGCATCTTTTATCCAGTCAGGAAATCGCGCCATTCAATTGCTCCATTGCATTGACCGTGCACCGTCCTGAGCTAGATTTCCAACCTGGCGATCAGGAGCTGTCAGGCATGGAACTTCATCGCGGCCGTCTCATCGACCACGTCCAGCTGGTGGTCAGGGATCTCAAGGCCAGCCGCCGCTTCTACGAGGCGGTTTTCAAGGTGCTCGATTTTCCGATCGGCGGCAGCGCCGAGGATTATTTCTGGGCCGACGAGCTGTTCGTCTCCACCATCGACAGCCGGGCGGCCAGCGGGCAACTGACGGGGCGCCACCACCTTGCCTTCCAGGCAAAGGACCGCGCGATGGTCGACGCCTTCTACACGGCCGGCCTCGATGGCGGCGGCACGGACAATGGCGCACCCGGCGAGCGGCAGCACTACCATCCCGGCTACTATGCCGCCTTCCTGCTCGATCCCGACGGCAACAACATCGAGGCCGTCTTTCACGGGCCGGCCAACCGCAGCGCCGCTTCGGTGGAGATTACGTTTTAGCTCGATGACAGGTATTCTCGTTACGTCGCGCCGCGCCAACGCTTAATATTCAACTTCAACGCAGCGACGCTCAAAGGCTACCGCATGGCCATCGACGAAGCGCCGCTGTCTTTGCCACGGAGCTCCCGCCCTATCGCGTCAGCACCGCCATCCGGCCCGCCAGGAACTCAACGAACAGCCGGGCGCGGACCGGTAGCTGTCGCCCATACGCATGGACGATGTGCACCGGCATAGTCGGCATCGCCACCTCGGGTAGAATGCGGACCAGACGGCCGGTGTCGAGATCCGTCCTGCACGGCAAACTGCATCAGATGCGCGATGCCGGCTCCGGCCAGCGCCGCTTGCCGGATGGCGCCGCCGTCGTCCGTATCGAGCCGCCCGTTCGGCACGATCACCGCGCCGTCGGCGAAGGTGACCGGATAAGGCCGCCCGGCCATCTGATAGCGGACGGAGTCGTGGCTCTGCAACGCCTCGACCGATGCCGGCCGGCCGCGCCGTTCGACATAGGCCGGCGAGGCCACCAGCACGATCGGCAGATTGGCGATTTTGCGCGCGATGAGCCCGGTGTCCGACAGCGTCCCCATGCGCACCGCTACATCATAACCTTCGCGGATCAGGTCGGCGTGACGGTCGGTGACGCTGAGCTCGAGTTTCAGTTCGCCGTGCTGCGCCAGGAATGCTTGTGCCCATGAGGCAATCAGGCCGCGCCCGAGTTCGACGGATGCCGTGACGCGCAGCAGGCCGCGCGCGGTATCCGCCATCTGGACGATGTCCTCGGCATCGTCCAGCGCTCTGAGCAAAGGCGCGACCCGCTCGTAATAGGCGAGGCCTTCGCTGGTCAGTGCCAGCCGGCGCGTCGAGCGCTGGATCAGCCGCACGCCCAGCCGCCGCTCGAGCCGCGCCACGCTCTTCGACACCGCCGACGGGCTGGAGCCGACGAGCCGGCTGGCGGCATGGAACGAGCCGGCATCGACCGTGCGCACGAAGGCGACGAGACCGGCGGTCCTTTCGAGGATGGTGGTCATTCAAGAATTCCAGGCACGAAAGAACCGATCGAGGTGACCCTTAATACGCTATCCGATCACCATTAAATACCGCTCATCATCGACAAAGGAGAGATTGATGAGCAAGCTGAACGGCAAGGTCGCCATCGTCACCGGCGCCTCCAAGGGTATCGGCGCCGGCATCGCCAAGGGTCTTGCGGCGGCCGGTGCCGCCGTGGTCGTCAACTATGCCTCGTCGAGGGAAGGTGCGGACCGCGTCGTTGCCGAGATCAAGGACGCAGGCGGCCGAGCCGTTGCCGTCCATGGCGACGTGTCGCAAGTGGCCGACGTGCGCCGCCTGTTCGAGGCCGCCAAATCGTCGTTCGGCGCGGTGGACATCCTGGTCAACAATGCCGGCGTCTTCGCATTCGAGCCGCTGGAAGCGGTGACCGAGGCCGAATTCCACCGTGAGTTCGACACCGATGTGCTGGGCACCATCCTGACCATCCGGGAAGCGGTGAACCATTTCGGCGCCGGAGGCGGCAGCGTCATCAACATCAGCTCGGTCGCCAGCCTCAACCCGCAGCCGAACTCGCTGGTCTACGCCGCCACCAAGGGCGCAGTGGATTCGATCACGCTCTCCATGTCGAGAGAGCTCGGCGCCCGCAACATCCGCGTCAACGCCATCGCGCCTGGCGGCGTCGACACCGAAGGCCTGCAGCGGATCGGCATCGTCGGCAGCGAGTTCGAGAAGCAGGTCATCGCCATGACCCCGCTCGGCCGCTTCGGCCAGCCCGACGACATCGCCCGCATCGCGGTGTTCCTCGCCTCCGACGACGCATCCTGGCTGACCGGCGAGCGCATCACCGCCTCGGGCGGTTGGAGATAGGCGTAGAGCGCGCGGACCTGCCGTTTCACGGACCATCCCACCCAGCGTGACGTCGATAAAACCCTGCAATCGATGACGAGAGCGATCTGAGCCCTATGTTGCGGCGATGGAGGAGCGCCGTGCGGTATCGATGACGGCGAGAAGCCAGGGAGACAACGGATGACGGACGACGAAAGAGCAATCGAAAGCTGGTCGAGACGTGGATGGATGCGAGCAAGCGTGGAGACACCGCGACCGTCCTCGGCTTGATGACGGACGACGCGATCTTCATGGTTCCCGGCCGGGAGCCCTTCGACAAGGAGATCTTCGCGGCAGCCGCGCAGGAGATGGCCGGCGTTCATGTCGACGGCACGAACGAGATCGTTGAACTACAGCTTCTTGGCAACTGGGCCTTCATGCGCGGTCGTATCGATATGACCGCAACGCCGCCGAACGGGAAGCCGGGGCGTCAATCGGGATATACGCTGACGCTCCTGCGCAAGGAGGCTGATGGTGCGTGGCGGCTGGCCCGCGATGCGAACCTGCTGACCGCGCAAGGCTAGAGCCGGTCTCCGGCATCTCTGCACCGGAAGGCGCGCCAGGGAGCGACAGGATGGCGAAGATGCGTGCAGGTCGTCCTGAACAGCGTTCCCCTCCTCCACTGATCACACCGGCAAGAGGGCGTTCGGCTTGACATCGGCGATGGAGGCGAAGGTGTGCGTTTCGCGCACGCCGGGCAGTGGCAGGATGACCCGCTGCAGGAAATCCTTGAACACCGCCATATCGGCGATCCGCGCCTTCACCAGATAATCGAAACCGCCAACCACCATATGGCACTCCAGAACCTCCGGAGCCTTCGCCACGGCTTCGGCGAAACGGTCAAAGACATGCGGCGCCGTGTGGTCAAGCCGGACCTCGATGAACACCAGCGTTCCCCGGCCGACCTTGCGCGGATCGAGCACCGCCCTGACCGCGGTGATGAACCCGTCGCGGAACAGGCGCTTCACCCGCTGGCTGGCTCCGGTCGGCGACAGCCCGACACGCCCGGCAAGATCAAGCGTCGTCCGGCGCCCATCCTCCTGCAGCAGCCGGAGCAGGCTGCGGTCTATCTGGTCGAGGTCCATTTTCACAATCCACTCTATCTCAGGGATTTGTGTGCTGATTTCACGCAGAGATATCAAAATCAACGTATTTCATCACATAAAAGCTCGCAATAGCCTGCGCTTCCCTCACCCACTCAAAGCAAACGTGGTGAGCCGATTTCGACAAACAAAAGGAGTGCAAGATGACCAAGGAAGCGTTCAGCCCAGCCGGCAGGAGTGCGGCGGAAATCAGCAAGGGAGCGACCGAGATCCTGGTGCTGAGCGAAGTCGACGTGATGGCGTGCATCGATCTCAGCCAGCTTCTCGATGTTCTGGAAGACGGCTTCAAGGCGCTGTCACAAGGCAAGGTCGTCAATCCACCCCGACCACAGCTCAACATCCCAGGGGCCGGCTACAGCCTCGCCATGCCGGCCTGGATGGAGGGCATGAACCTGACCGTCAAGGTCGTCAACGTCTTCGAAGGCAATTTGGCCAAGAACCTGCCCAGCCACCTCGCCACCATCAGCCTGTTCGATCCGCTGTCCGGCCTGCCGGTCTGCATCATGGACGGCACCTTCATAACCGCGGTGCGAACCTCCGGCTCCGCCGTGCTGTCGGTGCGCGCGCTCGCGCGCCGGGACGCCAGGATAGCGACAGTGGTCGGCGCCGGCGTGCAGGCCAACCAGCACCTGCATCTGTTGCCGCTGGTGCGCGACTTTGCCGAAATCCGGGTCGCTTCGAAGAGCTTCGACGATGCGGCAGCGCTTGCCCGGCTGCATCCGTCGGTGGTGGCGGTCGCCGACCTCGAGGCGGCAGTGCGCAGTTCCGACGTGGTGTGCCTGGCGACGCATTCCTACGAGCCGGTGATCGAGGCAGACTGGGTTCGGCCGGGCACGCACGTCTCGTCGGTCGGGGTGGCACCACCCGGCGGTGAACTGCCGATCGAGCTCATCGGCAAATCCAGTCTTTTTGTCGAGACCAGGGATGCGTTCGAACCGACCCCGGTCGGTTCTTGCGAGCTTGCCGGCTTCGACCCGGATTTCGGCACTGAGCTTGGCGCCATGCTGCTCGACCGCGCGCCGGGCCGTGTTTCGGATCAACAGATCACCACCTACAAGGCGATGGGCATTGCCATGGAAGACATGGTCGCCGCCGATCTCGCCTATCGTTGCGCCAAGCGTCTGCACAAGGGAAAGCTCATCGTGCTGTAGGCGTGCCGCGAGCCAGGCGGGATCGACGTTGCTGACAATGGCGCTTTCGCGGAAGCGGCCGGGCTAAAGGGCGGGCCCTCAGGCCGGCTCGCGCTTCAGCGCCTGCGCCATGCAGTGAATGCCGCCGCCGGTCTTCGAGATCTCGCTCATGTCGACCGCCGCGACCTCGAAGCCGCGCGCCTTGAGCTGGCCGATCAGCGTCTGGCTCGAGGTCGGCGCGATCACCCGGTCCTTGCCCAGCGACATGAAATTGCAGCCGAGCGCGATCGTGTCCTGGAACGGCACGTCGATGATCTCGTGGCCCTTGCCCTTCAGCCAGTCGACGACGCCGGGCTCCGTGCAGGCAAGGCAGACGGCGGTCAGCTTCTCGGCGATCGGCACCACCATCAGGTCGATATGGACATAATATTCGTCGATAAAGGCGATGCGGGTCTCCCAGCCCTCCTTGTCGAACCAGGCCTGGACCTGGCGCGCGCCCTCCTCCTGCGTGCGGGCGCCGCCGCAGCCGATCAGCACCACGCCGTCCTCGATGACGTTGAAGTCACCGCCTTCGAAGGTTCCTGCCGTGACCATGTCGTAGATCGGGATGCCGAGCCTCTCATAGGTGCGGATCGCCGCATAGTTCTCGCCGCGCCGCCACCAGTTGGCCATCGCGGTGATGATGACGCCGTACGGCGTCATGACGCTGGAATCGCGTGAATAGACCTGCATCGGCAGTTTCGGCGTCGGCTCGTGCCAATGGATGTTGACGCCGAAATGTTCGTAAGCAGCGACCAGATCCTTGTGCTGCGCCTGCGCGATCTGGACGTTGCACGGCGCCTCGCGCAGATGTTTGCGCGACAACGAGCTGGTCGAGAGGTGGCGCAGGAAATTCGGCGAGCCGAGCAGCACGTCGGTCAGGACATCGGTCTCGTTGGCAAAGCCCCAGGCGGTCAGCGGCTTGGTGCCGCCGGCCGGATTGCGGCGCTGCAGTGAAAACGGTTCTGCTACGATGCGGTCATGAACGGTCATGGGGTTCTCCTGGCTTGGGTGATCACGCGGCTTGCGGGTTACTTGGTATCCACCAGTCCCGTCCGCGCGGGGTGGTGACATATTCCGGCCAGCGGAAATGGATCGGCGGGTCATAGTCGCAAAGCGGCGCCAGCCAAGTGCTGCCACCAATGCCGCCGCCGGTGCGGGCGACGAATTCGTCCATCGCCGCGTCGCGGGCCGCCTTGTCTTCGAGCAGGCGAAGTGCTGCCAACGCGATCGTCTTCGCGGCGCAGGTAACCATCGGATCGATGGTGGCGGAAATGCCGCCCAGCGCATTCATCGCCCAGGACGGATACGCCTGGCCGTTCTCGGACCGCAGCGCCGGCCGGGCGACATAGAACCGCGCCGTCGGCGTCTGCCACGACATGTCGGTGTAATCGTCGGAGGTGGAATTGAGCTGCGACGGCGGCAAGTCGCGGCGCAGCAACGCCTCCGCCTCGTCAGGCGCAATCAGCTGCTCCAACTCGGCGATGAACGGCTCGCCGCTCGCCGCGCCGCCGGCATTGACCTGGATTTCGCGGGCAATCGCCTTGGCCGCCTCGGCCCAGCGCGGCGCCCCGACCGTCGACAGCGCATCGTAGGCAATACCGGCCATGGCATGATTGGCAAGCCCCGGCCGCGACTTCGACACCCAGTGCCGCTCATGGCGGCAGCCGCTCATCTTCGCGGCGGCCTCCGCGTTGCGGTCGAGCACGGCGGTGACCCGCTCGGCCATGGCAATCGTCGGCACGCGGATCATGTACTGGATCTCGGCCAGACCCGCCGGCAGATTGTCAGCGGTCGCCTGCCCCGCGGTCAGGATCGCCTCGCTGATCGACCAGCCGCCCTGATGCGGCAGCATGGAATCACGCAGCGCCTTGGACGCCATGTACATCATGACAAGTGCGTCGTTGGCGCCGGGCGCCCTGACCGCCGAATGCGCCTGCGGAATCGGTGGACCATCGCTTGCGCGAACCCAATTTTCGGGTTCGTCGCACACAAAGCGATAGATCATCGCATAGGCCGCGCCGCAATGCGTGTCCCAGCGCGCCGTGTTGCAGAGCGGCAGCATGTAAAAGGGATGGAAGGAGATCATGCCGGCGAGGCCATCGTAGTAGCCTTTTGCGGCATGGATCGGCTTCGACCCCCGCACCTTCTCCGCCGGCTCGCCGGTGAAGCGCAGCGTGCCCGATATGCCGTGGCGCTGCATCGCCGCCTTGGTCGCCAAAAGCCCGCCCAAGCTGGCAACACCGAGACCGGAGTGCGGATCGGTGTGGCCGCCGGCCTCAGCGCCGAGCCCAGGGCGCGGTCGCTTGACGGTCGCCGCGTCCTGGCAATTGCCCGGCACCGCGTCATACTCGGCATACATGCCGAGCGTCGGCCCGGCGCCGTTGGTCCAGTGGGCGCAAAAGGCGGTCGGCATCCCGCCGGAGCCTTCCTCGACCGAAAAGCCCTCGTGCTTCAGACGCTCGACATACCAGGCGGCCGACTGGTATTCGCGCCAGGCGGTCTCGCCGAAATCGAAGATCGTCCGCGTCCATGCCGACAGCGACGGCTGGATGTCGTCCAGACAGGCAAGCGCGGTCGCTTGAGCCGAGTTCGTCACCGGATCCTCCATCGGTCAAAGAAAGCAGTGAAGCGCCTCGCCAAAAAGTGATATGTTTTCCCGGCTCATGCAAATTCGGTTCACCTCTTGAGAATTCCCTCGACTCAGGCGCTGCGCGCCCTCGACAGTTTCGCCCGCCACGGCAGCGTCTGGCGCGCCGCCGACGAACTGCATCTGACCCGCAGCGCGGTCAGTCATCAATTGCGGCTGCTCGAACGCGATCTCGGCTTCGACCTGCTCGAGCGCATCGGCAAGGGCGTGGCGCTGACGCCGCGCGGCCAGCGTTACGCCAGCGACGTACGCAAGGCGCTGACGGTGCTCGGCGATGCGGTAACGCGCCATGCCGGCACCGGCGTCGGCGGCTCGTTCAGCGTCAGCTGCACGCCGGGCTTCGCCTCGCTGTTCCTGTGCACGCACATCGGCGAATTCCGGCAGATGTACCCCGATGTCGCGCTGCGCATCCTGACGCCGCGGCGGCTGGACGACGTCAGCAATGCCGACGCCGACGCCTTCATCGCCTTCGGCGTCGGCAACTGGCCGAACCGGGCGGTCGAGCTGTTGTGCGAGATCTCGTTCACGCCGCTGTGCAGCCCGACGCTGCTCAACAAGATCGGCGGCTTTTCCAAGCCGGCCGACGTGCTGCGCGCCAATCTCCTGCATCTCGGCGACACCGAGGACTGGGCGCGTTGGCTGGCGCTGTCGAAGGTCGAGAATCCCGACACCGAGGGCGGCATCTTCTTTTCCGACATGAACCTGGTTTTTTCGGCCGCCATCGCCGGCCAGGGCATCGCCATGGGCGACGAACTGACCAGCCGCCGGGCGCTGAGCGAAGGTCGGCTGGTGCGCCCATTCGACATCGCAATCAGTTCGCCACGCTCGTATTTTCTCGTTTCCGAACATGCCAAGGCGGCGCATCCGGTGCTGGAGGCGTTTGGGAGGTGGCTGAGGTCGAAACTGTCGGAGATTAGCTAATCTCCCCCCTCGAGGGGAGATGTCGCCGAAGGCGACAGAGGGGGTCGCCGCGCGTGAAGCCCCAGCCTCCATCTGCAGCAGCAGGCCGAGCCCAGTCGGACCGACCCCCTCTGGCCGCTTTGCGGCCATCTCCCCCTCGAGGGGGGAGATTGGCGCCATAGATGAATCAAATTTGCCGATGCGGCGAAAACTATTCGGTTGCGGTGAGCCGCGGGCCTGCCTACGATTTCAATCACATTGAGGACAAGGCAGGATGCAGCAACCCGGCCGTGCCGCAGAGATCAAGGCAATCGGGATCGGCAAGAGCTTCGGCTCGTTCCGTGCGCTGGACGATCTGACGCTCGATATCGGCCGCGGTGAGTTCCTGACCCTGCTCGGGCCGTCGGGTTCGGGCAAGACCACCTTCCTGATGATCCTTGCCGGTTTCGTGCAGCCGACCGACGGCCGCCTTTACAGCGACGGCGTCGATATCACCGAGCGGCCGGCCGAGCAGCGCGCTGCTGGCATGGTGTTCCAGGGCTATGCCCTGTTCCCGCACATGAGCGTCGAGGCCAACATCGCCTTCCCGCTCAAGGTGCGCAAGAAGTCGGCGGCCGAGATCAAGCGTCGCGTCGGTGAGATGGTCGAGCGCGTCGGGCTGAAGGGCCACGAGAAGAAACTGCCGTCGCAATTGTCCGGCGGCCAGCAGCAGCGCGTGGCGCTGGCCCGCGCGCTGGTGTTCGAGCCGGGTGTGCTTTTGCTCGACGAGCCGTTCTCGGCGCTCGACAAGGGCCTGCGCGGCCAGATGCAGGCCGAGATGAAGCGGCTGCACCAGGAAACCGGCACCACCTTCGTCTTCGTCACCCATGACCAGAGCGAGGCGCTGGCGCTGTCGTCGCGCGTCGCCATCTTCAACCACGGCAAGTTACTGCAGGTCGGGGCGCCTGACGAGGTCTACGACCGGCCGGCCAACCGCTTCGTCGCCGAGTTCCTCGGCGAGATCAACATGCTGCCGCTGAAGGGCGTTCGCAACGCCGACAACGGCGCCACCGGCCTGTGCGAAGACCGCACCATCACCCTGCGCGGCAATGCAAGCGCCGTCGGCAGCAACGCCATCCTGGCGATCCGGCCCGAATACATGTCGATCGCCCCCGAAGCGACAGCCGGCGAGAACGGCATCGCCGCGACTGCGGTCGCCTCGACCTATCTCGGCGCTGCGACGCGGCTCGATCTCACGACGCGCCAAGGTGCCAAGGTGACGGTCTCGGTGCCGAACGAGGTCGCCGCTTCGGCACTCAGCAAGGGCAATTCCGTATGGCTGACATGGCCTGCGGAAAAAGGTTTCCTCCTTCCGGACGGAGGACAATGACGATCGGCGTGGCGAAGCTGAAATTCGCCAGGCCGGCTTTCGGGAAATATCAACGACAAAAAGGGGAACTGACATGACAAACAATTCAGAGATGAGCGAAACCAGGAAACACGCCATCGAGACACTGTCCGCCAGGGCGGTGCGCGGCGAGATCTCGCGCCGGCGGTTCACGCAGCTGGCTGCGCTCGTGCTGGCCGGCACTCCGATGCTGCTGCGCTCGACCGGCGCCTTCGCGCAAGCCAAGGAACTGGTGCTGGTCAACTGGGGCGGCGACGCCATCACCGCCTATGACGCGGCCTATGGCCAGGCCTTCACCAAGGAGACCGGCATCACCGTCAAGATGGACGGCTCCGGTCCGACCGAGGGTGCGATCGCCGCACAATTCAAGAGCGGCGCCCCGACCTGGGACCTGGTCGACGTCGACCCGTTCTCGGCGATCACACTCGGCGCGCAGGGCATGCTCGAGCCGATCGACTATTCGATCGTCGACAAGAACAAGATGCGGCCTGGCTTCGGCTGGGAGCACGCCGCCTCGACCTATTTCTTCTCCTATGTCATCGCCTACGATTCCGAGAAATTCGGCAGCCAGGCACCGACCGGCATGGCCGACTTCTTCGACGTGGCAAAATTCCCCGGCAAGCGCTCCCTCTACAAATGGGGCGTGTCGAGCTGGGAAGCGGCACTGCTCGCCGACGGCATCGCGCCGGCCTCGCTCTATCCGCTCGATCTCAAGCGCGCGCATGACAAGATCGCCGCCTTCAAGGAGAATGTCGTGGCCTATTGGGGCGGCGGCGCCGAAAGCCAGAGCGTGCTGCTCGACGGCGAGGCTTCGATGGCGATCGTCTGGTCGACCCGAGCCTCGCTGATCGAGCAGGATTCCGGCGGCAAGATCAAGTTCATCTGGGACCAGGGCCTGATCTCGCCCGGCGCGCTCGCCGTGCTCAAGGGCAATCCCGGCGGCAAGGACGCAGCGATGAAGTTCATCGCCAGCGCCCAGGATCCGCAAAAGCAGCTGATCATGTTCGACAAGCTCGGCCAGGGCCCGGCCAATCCGGCCACCGACGCGCTGATCCCCGCCGACAAGAAGCGCATCAACCCGGTCGACCCCGAAAACATGAAGAAGCAGATCCCGCTCGACATGGAGTGGTACGCCAAGAACTACGGGGCCGCACTCGACGAATACACGAAGATCATCTCCGCCTGATAGACCGGGATAACCGGGGCCGAGATGAAAGCATATCTCTCCGACAGGATGGGCGCGGCGCTGTTGATGGCGCCGCTGCTGTTGTTCCTTGGCGCCGCCTATGCCTGGCCATTCTTCGGCGTCGTCAATTGGAGCTTCACCCTGCCCGAGCCGGGGCTCGGGCAATATGGCACACTGCTTAGCGACCCGCTGGTACAGTCGGTGTTTGTCCGCACGCTGCGCATCGCTGCGATCGTCACGATCGTTTCGGTTGCCGCCGCCTACGCCATCACCGTGGTGTGGGTGCGCGGCACGCCGGCGCAGCGGGTGATCGCCGAGTTCTGCATCCTGGTGCCGTTCTGGATCTCGGTGCTGACGCGCGCCTTCGGCTGGGTGGCGCTGCTTTCCAATCGCGGCCTGTTCAACACCTGGCTGCAAGCGATCGGCTTCATCTCGGAACCGCTGACGCTGGTGCGCAACGAATTCGGCGTCATCGTCGGCATGACGCATTTCCTCATTCCCTTCGCCGTGTTTCCGCTGGCGTCTTCGATGCGCAGCCTCGACGACCGCGTGCTGCTGGCGGCGCGCGGGCTCGGCTCCAGCCGCATGCGCACCTTCTGGTCGGTGTTCGTGCCGATGACCCGCTCCGGCATCATCGGCTCGGCGCTCATCGTCTTTGTGTTTTCGCTCGGCTTCTTCGTGACGCCGGCGATCCTTGGCGGCGGCCGCAGCGTGATGGTCGCCGAGCTGATCTATCTGCGCATCTTCCAGAGCCCGGATTGGGGGCTGGGGGCGGCGATCAGCGTCGTGCTGGTGCTGTTCGTCGGTACGCTGATGGCGCTGCTGTTCCGCTATGTCAGACCGAAGCAGCTGATCTGATGCCGACCTACCGCCCCGGCCCCGTCTCGCTGATCCTCGCTGCACTGGTGGCGCTGTTCCTGCTGTTGCCGCTGCTCGCCGTCATCCCGGTGTCGCTGACGCCGACCCGCATGCTGGCGATGCCGTCCGGCGAATTGTCGCTGCGACACTACCGGGCGCTGATCGAGGATCCGCGCTGGATCAATTCGATCCTGCTCTCGATCAGGATCGGCGTCGTCAGCAGCGCCTTTTCCACCGTGCTGGCCCTGTGCTTCAGCCTCGGTGTGTGGATGTTCCAGCCGCGCTTCACCGCCGCGCTGGTCGGCTTCGTGCTGCTGCCGATGGTGGTGCCGCCGGTGGTCTCGGCGATCACGCTCTACTTCCTGCTGACCTCGATCTCCGGCGTCTCTTCGTTCTTCGGCTACGACACCTGGCTCGGTGTCGCCATGGCGCATGCGGTGATGACGGTGCCCTTCGCCACGGTGCTGATCCTGGTGTCGCTCAGCCAGCTCGACCGGCGCATCGACCTTGCCGCGCGCGGTCTCGGCGCCACCGTGTGGGAACGCGCCACCCGCATCATCATGCCCAACATCAAATTCGGCATCGTCACTGCCGCCCTGCTGTCCTTCGTGCTGTCCTGGGAAGAGATCGGCGTCACCCTGTTCATCACCTCGGTCAACGCGATCACCCTGCCCAGGCTGATGTGGATGGGCCTGCGCGACAACATCGACCCGGCGATCGCCGCCCTCTCGGTGATCCTGATCATCATCACGGTGCTGGTGCTGGCGGCGCGCAGTGCCGTGGTCAGGCTGCGCGCGGGGCAGTGAGGCGCGAAGCGGAAAACAGATCAAGTCAAAGGTGGGCAATCCTTCGCGCCCCCCTCTGTCCTACCGGACATCTCCCCCACTTGGGGAGAGATTGGCCGTCATCTCCGCTTTCGCCAATCACTACCGCCGAAGAAAGGAGCCGTCGCCGAAGCTGCCGATCTCCCCCCAAGTGGGGGAGATGGCCGGCAGGCCAGAGGGGGGCGCTGTCCCGCCAACTGTCGAGCGGATACGCGCTCCGCTTCGGGCGACGGTCTTCTACCCCATTGCGTGGCGAATGGTCTTGGACAGACGGCTCAGGAATGCCGGTCTAGACGATGCGTCGAGCTTCCACGACAGCACCGCCGTCGCCAGTTTCCGCGGCAGCACCCCGACCGACAGGAACCAGGCGGCAAGGACGGCGCGCCGGCGCAGCGACGCGGTCATTTCGAGGCTGGCGACGACGCCCGCCGCCCCAAGCGCCAGCCGGGAATCATTGGCCACGGGGTGCCGGCGCCTGTCCGCGCACAGCGACGCCAGCCGCTCTTCCAGGTGGACCGGATCGTGGCGGACAGCCTCCGACGGGACGATGGTCAGGCCGATCCCGGAGGCTTGGTCCGACAGCGCCTGCATGCGGCGGAAGTCGTGGGTTACCCGCCAGCGTGCCCGCTCGGCGAGCTTTTCACCGAACACCGAATGGTTGGCGCCGTGGATCCGGTAGGCGCCGACGCATTCGTCGATCGACTGGACGTGTCCGTACATGGGCGCCAGCGTTACAAGGTAGCCATCCGCGCCCTGGCGGAACTCCGCCTCCGGTATAGGCATGATCGATTCGAGGGTTGTGCGATCAAAGGCCAGCCCGCTGGTCACAGTCGTCTGATAGCGGCCCTTGTGCAGGAGTTTCGGCATGACGTCACCGCTGTCAAAGGGCAGTTCGGGCGGCGGAAAGACGTCCTTGATGCGTTGTCGTTCGTCGACGATATGCAGCCTTGACTGCACCTGGGCAGTTGCCGCATCCCAGGTGTCGACGATCCTGGAAACGGCGGTCGGATAAAGAAAATCGTCGGCGTCGAGGAACAGGACGATCTTGCCCGAGCTTGCCGCGAACCCGGTGTTGAACGCCGCCGCATGCCCGCCATTTTGCGCGCGCGGGCAGGCGAGGATCCTGTCCCCATATGATTTCATGATTGTCGTGGAATTGTCCTGCGAGGCATCATCGACGACGATGACTTCGACATCCGCGTAGTCCTGCTCGAGGGCGCTATCGATGCTGCGTTTGAGGAAACGCGCGTAATTGTAGTTCGGAATGATGATAGATACCGGAATCCTCGGGACAGACTGCATCGCATTTGACCTCGCATCTTGCTTTGGTTTCAGCAAACCCGCGCGCGGGCCTGGTTCCTCCTCAAGCGCGTCCCACGAATTCCTGGGAGAAGGCTCGTGCCTTTCGTCAGGACGGGTCACGTCTCTTGCTTTGCGACTTCATGCTGAGGCCGCCATTGCCTTCAAGAGCTGCCGCCGAGATCATGGTCGACGGCAGCAAGGGCTCCTACGGTTCGGCTCGGATGACACGACAACCGAGCCTGACGGAAAGGCTTGGGTCGCGATCAGGTCGGGACCGCAGCGGACAGGCACCTTGAAGGCATGGCGGATACTGGCCTTCAAATGCGGCTGGAGCAAGCCCCACGCCAAGACCAAAGGCTCACAAGCCTGTTACGTCTCAGGCGGCATGCAGCGTTGGAATGGCGCTGACATCCACTTCGCGCTCCGCGTGCCAGGCATCATACGCGGCCTGCATCCTGAGCCAGATCGCGGCGCCGTCGCCGAACATCTTCCCAAGGCGGGCGGCGACGGCCGGCGACACCGGCTTCTTCTCGCGGATGATGTCGTAAAGCTGCTGGCGCGAGATTCCGAGCAGATTGGCGATTTCCACCTTGGTCTTTCCGGTTGCCGGGATAATGTCGTCAAGCAGCGCTCCAGGGTGGGTTGGGCAGCGCTCCATCGGACGAATCGGCTCATACACGCTCATATCCGACTTCTCCAATCTGACCGCCTCAATGGTATTGTTCGAAATCGACGCGGGCGACATCAGTGCCGTCGAACTCGAATGTGATGCACCACGGCCCGTTGACATGCACCGTGTAGCGGGTCGGGCTGAAACCTTTCAAAGCGTGGAAGTCGAAGCCCGGCATGTTCATGTCTTCCGGCCTTTCCGCGACTCCAGACGGTCAAGCCGGACAAGGATGCGCTTGTGCATCTTGGCGTCGATCTTTCCGGTTCCTCCGGTTTGAAAGAGGTCCGCCAGCGCCTTGTGTTTGAACGATTTGATCATGCAAAACGTAAGCACATTGCTTACGCAAGTCAACTGAGTGTAAGCAAATGATTTACGGGATGGTCTGTTATCAGCCGCTATTGCGCGGCAACCGGCAGGAGACGACCTGCGACCATCGGCTTACAAGGCCGGTGGTCTTTCCCGGAGCCGGCGAACCGGCTCCGGGCCGTATGGTGGCAGGCCTGAACAGTCACGCAGCCTGCAGCCCCGGTAGCGACAGATCGGCTTCCTCAGGCAAGTCGCCGGCCATCGCGGCAGCGAGCCTGGTCTGGTCGAGTTCCCCTTCCCAGCGCGCCACGACCACGGTCGCCACCGCATTGCCGATGAAGTTGGTCAGCGCCCGGCATTCCGACATGAAGCGGTCGACGCCGAGGATCAGCGCCATGCCGGCGACCGGCACTGCGGGCACGACCGAGAGCGTCGCGGCCAGCGTGATGAAGCCGGCGCCGGTGATGCCGGCGGCGCCCTTGGAGCTCAGCATGGCGACGGCGAGCAGCAGGATCTGGTCGCCGAGGGTGAGCGGCGTGTCGGTCGCCTGGGCGATGAACAGCGCGGCCAGCGTCATGTAGATGTTGGTGCCGTCGAGGTTGAAGGAATAGCCGGTTGGAACGACCAGCCCGACCACCGAGCGGTTGCAGCCGGCGCGCTCCATCTTGGCCATCAGGCCCGGCAGTGCCGCTTCCGAGGACGAGGTGCCGAGCACCAGCAGCAGCTCTTCCTTGACGTAGCGGATCAGCGCCAGGATCGAGAAGCCGTTGTAGCGGGCGACCGCGCCCAGCACCACCAGCACGAACAGCAGCGATGTCAGGTAGAATGTGCCGATCAGCATGGCGAGGTTGGCGATCGAGCCGATGCCGTATTTGCCGATGGTGAAGGCCATGGCGCCGAAAGCGCCGATCGGCGCGGCCTTCATCAGGATGGCGACGAGGCGGAAGATCGGCGTGGTCAATGCCTGCAGGAAATCGACGACCGGGCGGCCGCGATCGCCGACCGCCGCAAGAGCGAGCCCGAACAGCACCGAAAAGAACAGCACCTGCAGGATGTCGCCCTT
Organism: Mesorhizobium sp. WSM4810; assembly: GCF_055811235.1. NCBI lineage: Bacteria > Pseudomonadati > Pseudomonadota > Alphaproteobacteria > Hyphomicrobiales > Phyllobacteriaceae > Mesorhizobium > Mesorhizobium sp. WSM4810. The sequence goes on from NZ_JBVVQV010000041.1 coordinate 28,374, forward strand.
TGCGAAAGCGCCGATGATCGTGTCGGGGATGATATTCATCAGGAAGCCGACGATGCTGGTGTCGTGCGCTTTTTCGGTGTAGGTCGCCACTTTTGTGGCATCGAGCGTGGCCGGATCGATATGCATGCCGGCGCCCGGCTGGACGACGTTCGAGACGACGAGGCCGACGACCAGCGCCAGCGTCGAGAATGCCAGGAAGTAGATCATCGCCTTGCCGGCGACGCGGCCCACCTTCTGCAGGTCGGAAACGCCGGCGATGCCGGTCGCCACCGTCAGGAAGATCACCGGCGCGATCACCATCTTCACCAGCTTGATGAAAGCGTCGCCGAACGGCTTCATCGCCTCACCGATTTCGGGATAGAAGTGGCCGAGCAGCACGCCGGCGGCGATCGCCGCCAGCACCTGCACATAGAGATGCCGGTAGAACGGAAGTTTGCCGCGCGGCGCGGCGGCAGCGAATGCTGTCTGCATGACGTCCTCCATTGTGCTCCGATCGAAAGCTCGACCTCCCGGAGCGTTTGCATTTGACCCCCAGCAGCCTCACGACCACTGAAGTCGTGTTTGCAACTGCCGTGCCAGACTGCGCTTAAGAGGCTATCGATTTGATTTTGTTGGATATCCTCGAACTCAAGCTTTTGGCTTTGCCCACACAAAGTGCGGATGTTCGCATGGTCGAATTGTGCTTTGTGCGAAATCATGCACAAATGGGCGATGCTGCAACGACCCGCCGCTGCCTTGCCGTCGACGCCCGAGCAACTCGGCAGGCGAGCGCGCCGTGCCTGGCTGCTGTTTGCGGTAATCGCCCTTGCGACGGCCACGGCCGCACTTTACGGCGCCGGTCTCTATGGCCGCATCACGGAGCTCGGGACACTGACGGCGCAGGGCCGCACCGACGCCAATCTGAAGGTCGCGCTATTGCGCGCCGTTCTGGAAAGCCCGCGCGCCCTGCCCCTGCTTTTGTCGGAAGACCAGCAGGTGCGCGACGCGCTGGCGCAGAAAAGTGCTGCTGCAATCGATGTGCTGAATCGCAAGCTTGAAGGGCTGGTCTCCGGCACCAAGGCCTCGGTGCTCTATGTCATCGGCAGCGACGGACTGGCGATCGCCTCCAGCAACTGGCGCGACCCGATCAGCTTTGTCGGCAACGACTACCGGTTCCGCGACTATTTCTCCGCAGCGATGCAATCCGGAACCGCCGAATATTTCGCGCTCGGCAATGTCAGCAAACGCCCAGGCCTCTACATCTCGCGACGCGTCGGCGATGCTGCCGCACCGCTCGGCGTCGTCGTCGTCAAGGCGGAGTTCGATCAGCTCGAAGCCGACTGGCACGAGGTGAACCGCCCGGCCTATGTTAGCGACGAGCGTGGTATCGTCCTGATCACCAGCGTGCGGTCCTGGCGCTTCATGACGACGGCGCCGCTTGCCGCGTCTGATCGTGCCGCCATCCAGAACAGCCAGCAGTTCGGCGACGCACCGCTGATGCCGTTGCCGATCACGCGCCCGCAGGCGCTCAGCCCGGACACATCCATGGTCCACGCGGTGACGCCCGGCGGCAGCGACGCGGAATATCTCCGGCTTTCAGCCCCGGCTGCTTCGACCCCCTGGCGGCTCGACTATCTCGTCCCGGCCGAGGCTCCGATCGCCGCCGCGGCCCGTGAAATGCGGCTCCTTGCGCTCGGCGTCTTGGTCCCGTTGCTCGGCCTTGCTGCGTATCTGTTGTGGCGCCGGCAGTCGGGACAAATGCGGATCGCCGCCGAACAGGCGGCGCGCACCGAACTCGAGCGCCGCGTCGTCGAACGAACCGAGGATCTGAGCCGTGCCCGCGATCGGCTGCAGGCGGAGATATCAGACCATCGCAGCACGGAAGCCAAGCTGCAGGTGGTGCAGCAGGATCTGGTCCAGGCCAACCGCCTCGCCATCCTCGGCCAGGTCGCCGCCGGCGTCGCCCATGAGATCAACCAGCCGGTTGCCACCATACGCGCCTATGCCGACAACGCCCGCGTCTTCCTCGACAGGAAGCAGACCGCGCCCGCCGAGGAAAACCTCGGCGCCATCGCAGCATTGACCGAGCGCATAGGCACCATCACCGAAGAATTGAAGGCCTTTGCCCGCAAGGGCCGCACCGCCGCCGAGCCTGTCGCATTGCGCGGTGTCATCGAGGGCGCCGTCGTGCTGTTGAGAAGCCGCTTTGCCGGCCGGCTCGACGCACTGGCGATCGACCTGCCACCGCCGAGCCTCAAGGTCATGGGCAACCGGGTCCGGCTCGAACAGGTGCTGATCAACCTCTTCCAGAACGCGCTTGAAGCGCTGGACGGCCGCAACGACGCTCATGTGCGGGTTTCGGTCGAGGAGACCGCGGACGGCGTGATGGTCGGCGTGTCCGATAACGGACCTGGCATTCCGCCAGGGATTCTCAAATCGCTGTTCACGCCGTTCAATACATCCAAGGAAAAAGGCCTCGGTCTTGGCCTTGTCATCTCGAAGGATATCGTCGCCGACTACGGCGGACGCATCGAGGTTTCGAGCGACGGCAGCGGCACCCGCTTCGCCATCCATCTCTTGAAAGCAGCATAGTGGCCAAGGCAGCATGACGAACGACGACGCAGCGCCGGTCATCTTGGTCGATGACGACAGCGATCTCCTCAAGGCCACCGCGCAGACGCTCGAGCTTGCCGGCTTTTCGGTCTCGGCTTTTTCGGTGGCGGCCGAGGCGCTGGCCAGGCTCGACACCGGTTTTGCCGGCGTGGTGGTGTCGGATATCCGCATGCCTGAGATTGACGGCTTGCAGCTTTTCAACCGCATCCTGCGGCTGGACCCGGACATCCCGGTCATCCTCGTCACCGGGCATGGCGACATCGCGGTTGCCGTCAAGGCGATCAAGGACGGCGCCTACGACTTCATCACAAAACCCTTCGCCGCCGACCGGCTGGTGCAGAGCGTGCGCCGCGCCGCGGAAAAGCGCCGCCTGGTGATGGAGAACCGCGCCTTGCGCGAGGCGGCCGGAGAGGCGCAGGACGGCCTGCCGCTGATCGGCCAGACGCCGGCGATGGAAAGGCTGCGCCGCACGCTGCGCCAGATCGCCGACACCGATGTCGACGTGCTGGTGACCGGCGAAACCGGTTCCGGCAAGGAAGTGGTGGCCAGCCTTTTGCATCGCTGGAGTCGCCGCGCCAAGGGCAATTTCGTCGCGCTGAATTGCGGCACGCTGCCCGAGACGGTCATCGAGAGCGAATTGTTCGGCCACGAGGCCGGCGCCTTCACCGGGGCGCAGAAGAAGCGGATCGGCCGTATCGAGCATGCCAGCGGCGGCACGCTGTTCCTCGACGAGATCGAAAGCATGCCGGTCTCGACACAGGTGCAGATGCTGCGCGTGCTGGAAATGCGCGAGGTCACCCCGCTTGGCACCAACGAAATGCGGCCGGTCGACCTGCGCGTCGTTGCGGCCGCCAAGGTCGATCTCGGCGATCCGCGCCAGCGCGGCGCTTTCCGCGAGGATCTTTATTACCGGCTCAACGTGGTGACGATCTCCATTCCGCCGCTGCGCGAGCGCCGCGACGACGTCGCACTGCTGTTCTTCTACTTCGCCGAGCGCGCCGCCGCCCGCTTCCGGCGTCCGCTGCCGGCGGTGCCGGCCGCGGTGCACCGCCATCTCAGGGAGCATGACTGGCCTGGCAATGTACGCGAGCTCGCGCATTTCGCCGAACGCTTCGTGCTTGGACTGGAGGAAGACGCCGGAGTGGCATCCCCTGCCCCAGCCCAGCCGGATGCCGCCATGAAACTGCCGGAACGGCTGGAGCGCTACGAGGCCGACATCATCCGCGAGACGCTTAACCGCAACGAGGGCGACGTCAGGCGCACCATCGAAGCGCTGGGGATTCCGCGCAAGACCTTTTATGACAAGCTGCAGCGCCACGGCATCGTGCGCAGCGAGTTTTCGAGGTAGAGGGGCCAATGTCGGCGCTGCCCCTCATTGCCCTGCCAGGCATTTCTCCCCGTAGAACCGGGAGAAAGAAGCCTTCGCCGAGATTTCGCCAAAAACCAACGTTGCAGAAAGAGCGCCCGAGGTTGCAGCCAGCCCCTTCTCCCCGTTCTACTGGGAGAAGGTCCCGGCAGGGGGATGAGGGGCAGCGCCAACGTCTGCAAACGTCCCTCCCGCAGCAACTCTCCTGACGCGAACCGATTCCGGTTTTCGCCATCCTGCGCTACACTTGGTCCACTTCAACCGGACCACTCTCATGATTGTCCAGACCTGCATCAATGGCGCGCGCAGCGCCGATTTCCATCCGCAGCTGCCGCTTGACGCGGACGCCATGGCGCGTGACGGCGCGTCCTGCGTGGCCGCCGGTGCGGCCGAGCTGCATGTCCATGCACGCGGGCTCGACGGCCGCGAAAGCCTTGCCCCGGCGACAATAGACCGTACCATCCTGACGCTGCGCCGAGCCTGCCCGGGCACGCTGATCGGCGTGTCGACCGGCGCCTGGATCGAGAACGATGACGAGCGCACACTTGACGCGATCGCCGGCTGGAGCGAATTGCCTGACTACGCCTCGGTCAATCTGAGCGAGAAGGCCGCGCCCGAGGTCATGCAAAGCCTGCGGCAGCGCGGCATCGGTATCGAGGCCGGGCTCGCCTCCGTCGCTGATGCCGAGCGCCTGGTCCGCCTCGACCATGGCAACCAGGTGCTGCGCATCCTGATCGAGATTTCCGAGCAGGCGCTGGACGCGGCGCTGGAAGCCTGCGACGGCATCGCCGCCGTGCTCGACCGCGCCGGACTGCGTCGCGCCATCCTGCTGCACGGTGCCGACGCCATGGTGTGGCCGTTCGTGCACCGGGCGGCGGAGCGGCGCTGGTCGACGCGTGTCGGGCTGGAGGACGGCAAGGCGCTTCCGGACGGCACTACGGCATCAGGCAATGCCGCGCTGACGGCTGCTGCGGTTGCGATCTTCCGGGCCGGTCGTTGATTCATCCCGTAGGCTTCGGGCGCCTTGCCCGATCTTCTCGGGATGCTGCGTCAGGCCACGTCCCGCAAAGTCGAATGCGGCGTCGCCGATTTCGCGGTTGCGCGATCCTGGTGAAGCGCGAACCCTGCGGCGCCCGGGTCGCCCAGTTCAGAGCGGAGCTGCATGCTCGGGATGTGATAGTCGCCGCCATTCTGCTGCCGATAGGGAATCGGTCGGGTTGTCTCGAGCGTCCGCATCCTTTCGCGCAGGCGCTCCGCGACAGGCTCGAAATCGGCCTCGCCAAAACGATCCACTCTGTAGACGACGAACGGCGGCAGCACGTCATAGCCCGGATAGTAAAGGATCCCGTGATTGATCGGGAACAGCAGGTCGTCGATTGGGCCGTTGACGCCGCGGGCGGAGTAATGCTCCTCCCAGCCGCCGGCGGTCACGATCAGCATAGCGCGCTTGCCGGCGAGCGTTCCCTCGCCAAAGCGGTCACCCCACCGCTTGTCGCTATGCTCGCCGACACCATAGGCGAAGCCGTAGGCGTACACCCGGTCGACCCAGCCCTTGAGGATTGCCGGCATGGCATACCACCACAGCGGGAACTGGAGGATCAGCGTGTCGGCCCACAGCAGCTTGTCGATCTCTGCTTTAACATCTTCGGTTAGCGTGTTGGTCGCAAAAGCCTTTTTGGATGCCCCAGCCGGCAGGAAGCGCGCTTCGGGCGGCCACGACGGAAAGTCGGCACGGTCCACCTCGGCTTTCCAGCCATCGGCATAGAGGTCCGATATCAGCACCTCGTGGCCCTGGGCCTCGAGTTCCCTGATGGCGACGTCGCGCAGTGCGCCGTTGAGCGAACGCGGTTCAGGATGAGCAAAAACAAGCAGGACTTTCATGGGTCAACTCCGAAGAAGGACGATAGACGCTGAAGGTAGCCAGCCCCGGGATTATCCGCTACATCTGAGCAATGCATAAGATTATGCCGAATAATGGATAGGTCTGACGTGACACTCGAGCGCATGCGCACCTTCGTTCGCGTCGCCGAGCGCGGCAGCCTCTCGGCGGTGGCGCGCGAACTCGGAGTTGGGCAGTCGACGGTCACACGGCATCTGCGCGAGCTCGAGGAGGCTATCGGCGTGCCCTTGCTCAGCAGGACCACCCGGCGTGTCACGATGACCGATGAAGGCAGCCGTTACTATGCCGACGCCGTCCAGATCCTGCGCCTCGTTGAGCAGGCCGGCGATGAGGCACGGGGCACCCGCGGCGCTTCGGCCGGCACGATCCGGATATCCTGCACGGCGGCGCTCGGGGTCTTGCACGTCAGCCGCCTGATCTTCGCCTTTCAGGACCGCTATCCCGACATCGGGATCGATCTCAACCTCACCGACGAGCGCATCGACCTTGTGCGGGAGGGAGTCGACATCGCACTTCGCCTCGGTCCGCTCACCGACAGCTCGATGAAGCTGCGGGCGCTCGGCCAGTCCCGGCGCCTGCTGGTGGCGTCGCCGGCCTATCTGGCGGTGCGGGGCAGACCGGCTGTCCCGCAGGACCTGCCTGGCCATGAAGGCATCCGGATGTCGAAGATCGCAGGAAGCGACACGCTCGCCCTGCAGGGGCCGGGCGGCGAACGCCATGCGGTGCCTTTCGGCGGCCGATTTCGGATCGATCATGGGCTTGCAGCGCGCGAAGCGCTCGTCGCCGGGCGCGGCATCGCACCTGCCCATCACTGGCTTGTCGACGATCTCCTGGCGGCCGGCCGGCTGGAAGTGATCCTGCCGGACTACGCCCCGCCTCCCATTCCGCTGAGCATGCTGATCGTTCCGGAGCGCGCGGGCATTGCCAGGGTCCGGCTGCTGGTCGACTTTCTCGCCGAGCGGATCGGCGGCATTCCGGGGATTGGGAAGCCGCGTTAGCCGGCGTGTCCTCGGTCGGCTGCGGCACCGGCAAAACCCTCCGTCTTCCGGGATACACCGTCCGGCCTTGTTGACAGACGGCCGAACGCTCTTGCGATTTCAAAAGATACACCCTAAGCTGTTTTCATATCAGAAAGAAAACTCCATCATTTCTTTTCATTTATGAAAGTTTGAACGCTGCGGGAACATCTCGATCAGACCGACCGGCGACTGGTCAAGCTGCTGTCGCAGGATGCGCAGCTTGGCGTCAATCGCCTCGCCGAGAAGATGGCCGTCTCGGTGCCGACGGTGCGCATGCGGTTGCGCAACCTGCTCGACCGCAACCTGCTCAAGATCGTCGGGCTGCTCAACCTGACCGAGCGCCCAGAATTGATCTCGGCGATCGTCGGCATCAATGCGCAGGGGCGCGGCCGCGCTCGGGAACTGGCGCAGCGCATCGCCGAACTGCCTTTCGTGAACTCGGCCTCCGTCGTCACCGGACGCTTCGACATCATCGTCGACGTGACGGTGGCCGGCGATGTCGCCGATCTCTATCGCGTCACCAGCGAGCTGATCCCCGGCGCGGGCGAGCCCGGCGAAGTCGTGCGCAGCGAGACGTTCGTCGTCATGGCCTCCTGCAACAAATGGGTCAGCCTGCCCGAAGGCTGCTGGTCGGACGAGACCAAGCGCGACGAAACTGGGCGCGACGAACCTGGGCGAAAGGAAATACCATGAAGATCGCGGTTCTCGGCGGCCTCGGCCTGCAAGGCCGGGCGGCGATCGCCGATCTCATCGCCAGCGCCGATGTCGAAGAGGTCGTCTGCGTCGATACCGTGCCGGATGGCGCAGCCCGACTTGGCGGCCTGACCGACCTTACCCGCGTGCGTTTCGTCGTGCCCGACGGCGCGATCGCCCCTGTGTTGGCGAATGTGCTGGCAGGTGTCGACGCCGCCATAGATCTGTTGCCGCAGCCGCTGATGCGCGAGGCGGTGCAGGCCGCGATCGCGACGCGCACGCCGCTGGTCACCACCAATTACGGCAAGACGATCGCCGACCTTGCCCCCGCAGCGGAAGCGGCCGGCGTTTCGATCATGACCGAATGCGGGCTCGACCCCGGCATCGACCTTGTGCTCTACGCGCGCGCCGCCCGTCAGTTCGACGCCATCACGGCGATCGATTCCTATTGCGGCGGTATCCCCGAGCCGAAGGCGATGGCCAAGCCGCTGTGCTACAAGGTGAGCTGGAACTTCGACATGGTTCTGATGAGCCAGAACCGCGACAGCGTGCTGGTCGAGGATGGCCAACGGGTCGATGTGCCGGCCGGCCGCCAGCACGACAATCCGTTCATCCATCAGATCGAGGTCGAGGGGCTGGGCAGACTGGAAGCCTTCCCCAATGGCGATGCACCGCATTACGCCGGCATGCTTGCCGCCGCCAAGGGGCTGCAGCGCTCCGGCCGCTATTCGCTGCGCTGGCCGGGCTGGTCGGCGTTCTGGGCGCCCCTGAAGGAGCTCGGCTTCCTCTCCGAAGACAAGGTGCCCGGCGTTGGCGCCAGCCCACGCGAATTTCTCGGCCGGCTGCTCGGCCCGCAACTGAAATATGGCGCCGACGAGAAGGACCTGTGCGTGATGCGCAATGTCTTCTCAGGCACCCAAGGCGGCCGCCGCAAGACGGTGACCTTGGACCTGATCATCGAACGCGATCTCGCCTCCGGCCTGTTCGGCATGAGCCTAGGTGTCGGCTATCCCGCCAGCATCGTGGCGCAGATGCTGGTGCGGGGCGAAATTACCGAGCCCGGCCTGCTCAATCCACTGTTGCATGTGCCCGACGGCCGCTTCCTCGACGAACTGGCGAGACGCGGTATACGCGTATCCGAAACGATCGACCGGGACTGAAGGATTTTCGAACGGTGGTTCGCCGCCGGCAACGGCGCTGCCGCTCAAAAAGCACCCCCAAGGGGTGGAACAACAAAGTGAAAATAACAAACGACAACAAGGAGGAATGCCCAATGAAGATTGCCAAGCTTTTCATAGCAAGCCTTGCGCTCGCCGGCCTCACTGCCGCCGCCAGTGCCGGAACCCTCGACGAGATCACCAAGCGCGGCGAGTTGCGCGTCGCCGTGCAGACGCAGGGACCGCCCTTCTCGCTGGTCGGCGCTGCCGGCGAGCGCACCGGCAGTTCGGTCGAGCTTGCCGAACTGATGGCCAAGGAAATGGGCGTGAAGATCACCTTTTTGGATTTCGATTGGGACGGCCTGATCCCGGCGCTGCTGTCGGGCAAGGCCGATCTTCTGGTCGCCGACATGACGCCGACGCTGGCGCGGGCGATGAAGGTCGCCTTCACCAAGCCTTACATGTACACCGGCAGCACCGTCTTCACCAAAGCCGACGGCAAGTTCAAATCCACCGAGGATTGCAAGGCCAAGGGCACCAAGATCGCCGTGCTGCTCGGCGCCACCGGCGAGAAGGAGGCCAAGAAGGCTTTCCCGGACGCCGACATCAAGAGCTACAAGGGCGGCGGCCCGCTGCTGCTTGACGCCGTCAACAACGGCCAGGCCGATTGCGGCGTCAACGACGTCTCGGCGGTCAAGGGCCAGTCGACCGCCTACCCGGCGGGCAGCTTCACCATCATGCCGGAGATGCTGTCGAAGGAGCCGCTGGCCTTCGCCACGCGCTATGACGAGCAGGACCTGCTGACCTGGATGAACCTGTTCCTCGATCAGGTCAGCCTCGACGGCCGCCTGCAGAAGAACCTCGACTACTGGGTTAATTCCGACGACTGGAAGAAGGATCACTGAGTAGAGTGAATAGTGAATAGTGAGTAGTAAATCGCTACTCACTACTCGCTATTCGCTATTCGCTAATCCCTATTCACCATTCACTACTCCCTATTTCAATATTCGCCATTCACCATTTACCGCCCAGCGATGCTCGAAAATTTCAGCTTCCGCACCATTGTCGAATATCTGCCCCTGTTCGGGCAGGGCCTCGTCACGACCGTGTGGCTGTCTGTCCTCGCCTTTGCCGGGGCGCTCGCCGTCGGCATCGTGCTCGCCGCCATGAACCTTCAGCGCGCCCGGCTGTTCCGCATGCCGGCCAAGGCCTATATCGACGCGGTGCGCGCCACGCCCTTGCTGGCGCAGCTTTATTTCCTCTATTTCGGCCTGCCGCGGCTCGGCATCATCCTGCCTGAGCTCGTCGTCGGCATCCTCGCTCTGTCGCTGAACAGCGGCGCCTATGTCGCCGAGATCATCCGCGCCGGCATCCTGTCGATCCCGCGCGGCCAGGTCGAGGCCGGCGTCGCTTCGGGGATGACCTATGTCCAGCGCATGCGACTGGTCATCCTGCCGCAGGCGTTCAAGGTGACGATCCCGCCGCTGCTCGGCCAGGCGATCGTGCTGGTCAAGGATTCCGCCCTGCTGTCGCTGATCGCGGTCGCCGAACTGACGCGCGCCGGGCAATTGCTCGCCTCCGACCGCTTCATGCCGGCGGAAGGTTTCATCACCATCGCCGCCTTCTACCTGCTGCTCTATTACGGGCTGAAGGGACTGGCGGCGCTGTCCGGGCGCTGGCTCGGCCTGGCGGGGGCACGGACATGATCTGGCAGCAGCTGCAAAGCATAGCCGGCAGCTATCCCCTCGCCCTGCGCGGCCTCGGCATGACCGTGATGCTGTCGCTGGTCAGCCTGGTGCTCGGCACGCTGATCGGCTTTGGCCTCGGCATCCTGCGGACCGGCGGCAACCGGCTGATCAGCGGCGTGATCGGCGCCTGGGTCGACCTGATCCGCGGCACGCCGTTCCTGGTGCAGATTTTCCTGATCTTCTTCATCCTGCCGGAACTCGGCATCGAGCTCGACGCCTTCACCGCCGGCATCATCGCGCTGACCAATCTGGCCGCCTGCTTCATCTGCGAGATCGTCGTCGCCGGCATCCGCTCGGTGCCGACCGGCCAGGTCGAGGCGGCGCTGGCGTCCGGTCTGTCGCGCTGGCAGCGCATGCGCCAGGTGGTGCTGCCGCAGGCAATGCGCATCGTGCTGCCGCCGCTGGTCGGGCAATATGTGCTGTTGATCAAGGATTCCTCCGTCGTTTCGGCTATCGGGCTCACCGACCTCACCCGCGTCGGCTGGCTGGTTGTGCAACGCGTGCCGAACGGCCTGCTGGTCTTCTTCCTCGTCGGCCTCGGCTATTTCATCGTCTGTTATCCGCTGATCCTGCTGGCGAGCCGGCTTGAGCAGCGCATGGGTGCGGCCCATGGCGAGGTGCAGTTGTGACGTTGAACCTCAGCAAAAATGGCACCGGTATGATCGAGTTTCGCGGCGTCAACAAATGGTTCGGCGCGCTCAATGTGCTCAAGGACATCACGCTCAGCGTCGAGCCGCGCGAAGTGGTCGTCGTCTGCGGGCCGAGCGGTTCGGGCAAGAGCACGCTGATCCGCTGCATCAACGGGCTGGAGACGATCCGCGACGGCGACCTGGTGGTCGACAGCCAGCGCCTCGGCGACCCCGCCACCAACATGACGCGGCTGCGCACCGAGATTGGCTTCGTCTTCCAGTCCTTCAACCTCTATCCGCACAAGACGGCGCTCGAGAACGTGACGCTGGCGCCGATCCATGTGCGTAAGATCCCGCGCGCTGAAGCCGAGAAGGCCGGGCGCGAGCTGCTCGCCAAGGTCGGTCTTGCCGACAAGGTGAACGCCTATCCGGCGCAACTCTCCGGCGGTCAGCAGCAGCGCGTGGCGATCGCCCGCTGCCTCGGCATGCGCCCCAAGATCATGCTGTTCGACGAGCCGACCTCGGCGCTCGATCCAGAGATGATCTCGGAGGTGCTCGACGTCATGGTCGCGGTGGCAGAGGAAGGCATGACCATGATGGTGGTGACCCACGAAATGGGCTTTGCCCGCAAAGTCGCCCAGCGCGTGGTGTTCATGGATGCCGGCGCCATCGTCGAAAGCGGCACGCCGGATGAATTCTTCTCGCACCCCAAGACCGACCGCAGCCGCGCCTTCCTGAGCAAGATTCTGCGGCATTAGAGTCAAAACTCAACCAGCTGGCTGTCGCCAACGGCCGAGACGGGTGGAATGTTGCCATTCGTCTCGTCGATGGTAACGAGCAATTAGCGCCAGAAGCGGTCACTCCGTAGCAAGCCCTTGAATGACCGCAATGGGGCCGACAGCGGACTGGCAGCTTTGGCCCTCGAATCTTCAACAGCTGACCTTCAAGTCGGTGCGAGTAACGTCGTGACGTGACCCTAGTCGGAAATTCCCGGCTTAAATTTGCTCTCGGCAAGCGGACCTTCACCGCAACCAGCAGATTTGACCCCTTGCTGACCTTCTTGAGCCGTGCTCTTGCCAGAAAGCACACATAGGCCGCGACCAGTGCTGATCCGTTACTGACCTTCCTACGAGGTAGGCCGGGGTCGGGCTGATAGACTCGTTCACGAAGCGTCGGTACACTGCCGGACTGCTTTCAAATGAGAGCAATCGCCGCACATGACCGACGAACGCATCCAGCGTCGACTCGCCGCCGTAATGGCGGCCGATGTCGTTGGCTACAGCCGCCTCATGGAAACGGATGAGGCCGGCACGCTGGCCGCGCTCAAGTATCGACGTAAGCAAGTGCTGCAGCCGTTGCTCGCCAGGCACCATGGCCGGGTCTTTAAGGTGACTGGCGACGGCGTGATGGTGGAGTTCGCCAGCGCCGTCAATGCTTTGCAATGCGCCATAGACGTGCAGCATGCGATGGCTGCGGCCAATGCCGCTCTGCCTGAGAAGCTCCGTATTGTGCTGCGCATTGGCGTCAATTTGGGTGATGTGATGGTCGAGGGCAGTGACCTTTATGGCGATGGCGTCAACATCGCTGCGCGACTGGAAACCACCGCCGAGCCAGGCGGCATCCTCATCTCTGGAACGATCTACGACCACGTCCGAAATAAGATCGAGGTTGGTTTCGAGGATCTCGGGGCCCAGACCGTGAAAAACATTGCCCTGCCAGTTCGCATCTACCGCGTTTCCGGCACGCCGCCTGTTGTGACTTCCACATCCAAGGCCATCACCGACAAGCCTTCGATTGCCGTTCTGCCATTCACGAACATGAGCAGCGATCCCGAGCAGGAGTACTTCGCTGACGGTCTGGCGGAAGACCTGATCACTGACTTGTCGAAAGTGCCTGGTCTGTTGGTGATCGCACGCAACTCCACATTCGCTTACAAGGGGAGGTCAGTCGATGTCCGCTCCGTCGCCAGGGAGCTGAGGGTGCGCTATGTGCTTGAAGGTAGTGTCCGCAGGGAGAAGGCGAGGGTGCGGATCAATGCCCAGCTAATCGACGCGACGGACAGCAGTCACCTCTGGGCTGATCGCTTCGATCGCGACTTGGCGGACGTTTTCCTGTTGCAGGACGAGGTCGTCAGCACGATTGTAAGTGCCCTGTCCGGCGTGTTGCCGGCCGCGGTGACCACCAGCACACGTAGGACAGCAAGTCTCGAAGCGTATGACCTCTTCGTCCGCGGCCGCATGCTGGTGGTTCAGTCGCCCGAAAGCAACAGGGCCGCTCCCGTGCTCTTGGAAAGGGCCATCGAACTTGATCCTGGCTTCGCCGATGCTCATGCTTGGCTTGCGATGAGCCACCATTTTGCCTGGGCGTATTGGCTGGATGCTCCAGAGCGCCATCATTCGCTGGCTCTGGCGGCAGCCCGGCGCGCCGTATCGCTTGATCCGGAAAATGCCGTGGCCCATGCAATCCTCGGCGACGTGCTGATCTACGATGGCAAGCCGGATGAAGGCGCGGCGGAGCTGGCCACTGCCCTTCGGGTCAACCCCAATCATGCTGATGCCTGGGCATTCCTGGGGCAACTGAAGGCATTCGAGGGAAAGGCTATCGAGGGCATCGGACATTTGCGCCACGCCATTCGCCTCAATCCGCACCCGCCGGGGTGGTACTATTGGCTTCTCGGGCTCGCCCAATACGCAGCGGGTCAATACGCCGATGCCGTCGAAACACTCCGGCATGAGGCAACGCACCGGCTCGGCTCGCAACGTATCTTGGCTGCAAGTCTGGCACGGCTGGGGCATATGGAAGAGGCCAGGGAAGAAGCAAGGCAATTCCTCGCCTCGAATCAGGATTTCTCGATACAGCACTGGGCCAGCACACAACCGTTCCTGCACGAGGCTGATCGACAGCATTTCATCGATGGCTATGAAGACGCCGGCCTGCCACAGTAGGGCCGGACGTGGCCGCAACCCCATCCGTGCAAATTTGGATATCTAGCCTTGCTGACCATTCGCACAGCCACACTTGCCGACGCAGACGCCATTTGGAGCATACTCGAGCCCATCTTGCGGGCAGGCGAAACCTACGCGTTGCCGCCTGACTGGAGCCGATCCGACGCGCTGTCATACTGGTTTTCCCCGGATCACGAGGTGTTCGTCGCAGAGACGGACGAACTGGTGATGGGAACTTATTATCTGCACGCGAACCAACGGGGCGGCGGTGCCCACGTCGCCAACTGCGGTTATATAACCGCGCCGGACTCGGTCGGCCGGGGTATTGCAACGGCGATGTGCCAGCACTCTCTGGGTCGCGCGGCTGCGCGAGGCTTCCGGGCCATGCAGTTCAACTGTGTTGTCAGTACCAACGAACGCGCGGTCAAGCTTTGGCGTCATCTTGGATTCGACGTGGTCGGAACCATTCCGCAAGGTTTCGAGCATCCGGTTCTGGGGTTCGTGGACACGCTGGTAATGCACCGATCGCTCTGACTGCCTTGCGCAGGCGCATAGCAGCCCTAACACGCTGGTCAGATCGCGTCATGCAACGCTCGCAACTGAATGACCGCAAAAGGGTCGAACTCGGTCGTTCAGAGTGATTTGGGTTTTGGGGATGAGAGCGGCCGGCCATGAGAACTTCCCGAAATGTGAACGAGGGTGTCGGTAGCGCGCGCCTGATAGGGGCCACAAGCCACCCCACCCCCGCCACCGACGAACCCGGGCGGGGCGGGTGCCGGGGGCTACCAGCGCGACCCGAGCGGTGTCCGCGTTGCGGGCTCAGCGGCCTCTTGTTGCAGTTCTGCGGCGATTGGTTCGAACGTCGACGATGATGATTTGGCGTCGACCTTTCGTGGCGTGGTGCGCTTACTTCTCCTTGATACCAGCATCCGCGAGACGGCAGTGGGCGTGTAAGGCTTTCCGGCACTCGACAGATATCCCGCCCCAGCCAGCGCCTTAGCGACGTCGGCCAGGGTGCGTTGGCGGCCATTGACTGGATACCGATGCAGCTTCTTTGCGAGCGCAATCAGCTCAAGTCCGCCATCGAGTTAGCGGGAACTCCCGAGAATCGACGGAGGACATCTGAGCCATCCCGGGGACGCATTCGCTCCGATAATTGTATCCCGTACCGCTCGTGTTTGCAGCGTCGCGCGCGGTTGGCAAAGCAAGGCGCGATCCGAGCCGAATTACTGCAACGTTGCCGCCTGGAGCCGTCTATGGATCAAAATTCTGATGTGCCGACCTTATGCCAAGCATTGGTTCACTGTGGCGTCCGCGAGGC
>NZ_JBVVQV010000042.1:0-40801 GCF_055811235.1 Mesorhizobium sp. WSM4810
AGAGAGCGATGCAGGAAGCTGCCTAGGTAATCGGCGCTTCGACGGAATCAATGAGCACGTCATGAACAATAGAGAGACCGCGCCTCCGGACGACGGTGGCGCGCCTTTGTCGCCGGTGCCGGCCGGCCAGGCGCCAAGCCTGCGGCAACTCCTGTTCGAGCCTAACATCTCGGTCAACGGTCTGATCGACGACGGCACTGTCGTCTTCTTTCTTGGTCGCCTGGAAGCCGTACGCCAGAGCGGCGACGACCTCATCATGGAGCTCAACACCAACGGCGGGGATGCCGATGCGGCCCGGCGGATTGCCCTCGAAATTCGGCTGTTTGGGCAGCATTCAGGCCGGAATGCGTACTGCGTCGGCAAGACGAAAGTGTATTCGGCGGGGGTGACTATCTTCGCGGCTTCCCGAAGCCGTTCCGCTTCCTCACCACGGACGCGGTTCTCCTGGTGCATGAGCGGTGTATGCAGACGAGTGTCGAACTGAATGGCCCGATGAAATCTTCCATTCAGATCGTGCGCGAGCAGCTTGCGCTACTTGAGACAGCGGAGCGACTGGAAATGGACCGGTTTTAAGGAACTCGTTGAGGGCAGTTCGCTTAGCATTGACGAACTCTACCGCCGAGCGACAACGAATTCCTACATCCACTCTGAAGAGGCCCTCGACCTGGGGATAGTCGCAGATCTGCTGCGCTAGCATAGCCGTTCAGGCGAGATATCCGCGGCGATATCCGGAGTATCGGATTGACAATGCAAATCCCGCGCTTCTTGGGAGAGAGCACGGGCCACGAGTATCGACTGCACTTGGCGGGCGATCGGAACCAACGGTGGGTGGCGACGTTGCGATGGCAGTAAAACTAATGCTGACCCAACGGAGACCAACATGACAGAGCCCAAGGAACGTCTGGTGCAGTGGCTTCGCGACGCTCACGCCATGGAAGAACAGGCCGAGACCATTTTGAGCGGCCAAATCGAGCGTCTGGAAAACTATCCCGAGATTCGTGACCGGATGAACACGCATCTCGAAGAAACGAGGCAACAGGCGAAACGTCTCGAACAATGCCTCGACCGGATTGGCGATGGATCTTCGACCCTGAAGGATGCCGGGGGTAAGATAATCGCCTTCGGACAGAATATCAGCGGCATTTTTGCAGGCGACGAGGTGATGAAAGGATCGCTAGCCAGCTACACGTTCGAGCATATGGAAATCGCCAGCTACAAGATGCTCATTGCCGCAGCCGACGAGGTCGGCGACCTCGAGACCCAAAGCGCGTGCAAAGCAAATTTGCGCGAAGAAGAGGCGATGGCCGACTGGTTGGAAAACAGGCTCGGCACAGTCACCAGCGAGTTTCTCAGACGCGACGAGCGGGACTCTGACACCGCGAAACGATGACGTGCAGAGGCGCCGCTCTATTTGCGCTTAAGGGCGAGCTGTCGCGACCCATACGCGGGGGAATGGCGAGCCCTTCACCTGCTACGAGCCTATTGCTCCGGAACCGCGGAGGTCTGCGGATGATTTCGCGCGGCCTCGGCAATCTCGGGGATGTATTTGGTCGCGGTGCAGCTTCGGTTCGTGTTCGAGCGCGCATCGAACACCTCTTTTTCGCAGACCCGCTCAGCGAGCTCGATGGGAACATGCACAGCCAGAGGCACCTCAGTCTCAGAGATTCCGAGCTTGGCTGCGATTTTCTGTTTCACCTCTTGCCTACCGAGCGAAACGTCAACGCCGACGTCTTGCGGGTCCTGAGAATCTTCCGTCGTCGGCGATGCGCCTTGCCCGGGTAGATCGTCTCGCTGCCCAGTCTGAGCAAATGTCTGAACGGTAAAGAGCAGACATGTAATCACAGCCGGCAGCAATAATCGGTGGGGGAGTGTTTTCATGCCCAGCCTCCTGCAGGTGCCTTGAACAACGGGCAAAGTGGTCGAAGCGTTCCAGAGGAGCGGCGTGCGCTTTGGGGAGCCGATGCAGCCCGCCGTGCCGAAGAATGTGGCAATTTTTGTGCTGTGCTGTTGGAACCTGATTTGGCGACAATTTCAGTGCCGCAACACGCGCTGTGCTGTCGGATCGGGGAGAACAATGCGGCAAAAGGCAAGCATTCACCGACAAAGAAAAACAAGACAGAAAGGAGCGCACGCCGGATGCTGCGCGGGAATTGATCGAGGTCGAGCGCGCGGCACGAAATGCAAAGACGGCTCGGCTCCGGCAACAACGACTGAGAATTGAAACCGCTCTTGCTGGGGCACCGGCACCGCAACCGAAGAGGGATTGGAAGGTGAAGAGGTGGTAGTAGGCACGCTGCACGTGGCGCTCTCCAATCATCCGCGGCGGTGCCGGAAGGCGCCGGCTTCCTGCGCCGCCTGGCCGGCGGCGAGATTCGGCGTGCGCCAAAAGAAGGGCTTGGTGCAGCTCACGCAAGCTTTGCCGCCTCAGACCTCAGCATAGGAATTAATGTACGGGAATTACCAAGCCGTAGCCGCCACGGAACTAACAATCCGGCTCAAACTTACTTTAGCGATCCGGGTCCCTCACTCGGATCACCGGTCACCTCGATCGGATTGGCCCGTCCTCGTACCTGGGCGGGCCATTGTCGCCGGGCGACCTGACTGACAGGAGTGAACAACAATGTTTGCAGATGAGATTGCGGCAGGGCGTCTGAAATCCCTAGTCGACCACTATATGGAGACCAGGAAAAGGCGGCACGATGTGGTTTCCACATCGAGGGCTGAAACCGCCATACGGGAAGTCCTCCCCAATTGCCCTGTGTCCGGCAAAGCCCTTGATGACATGATTGCCGCCTGTGCCGTCGAGCATGGTCTCGGCGTGCTGTTCGACAGGTCAGAAGTCACCGACAGCGTCAGATGACCGCTGGCC
The DNA here is from genome assembly GCF_055811235.1 of Mesorhizobium sp. WSM4810. NCBI lineage: Bacteria > Pseudomonadati > Pseudomonadota > Alphaproteobacteria > Hyphomicrobiales > Phyllobacteriaceae > Mesorhizobium > Mesorhizobium sp. WSM4810. The sequence goes on from NZ_JBVVQV010000042.1 coordinate 2,870, forward strand.
TGCGAAGGCGCTCAAGGCAGTCCGACACGTCGAGTGTCCGGTTCATATATCCCCCGGTTGGTACGTTTCCGACACTATCCGTGAGCCTCCATGCATCTAGATAGCCATGGAGGTGGAGTGAGCATGCCGAGATATTTTTTCCATATCCGGAGCGAGGACGGGCACCTGGTGGAGGACCTCGAGGGGCAGGAATTCGCGGATATGGCGCAGGCTGAGGAGAACGCGATGGCCTCCGCCAAGGAGATCCTGGCGGAAGGACTGCTCAGCGGGAAGCCAGTGCTGACAGGCGCGGTCTTTGAGATATGCAACGACAAACACGCATTGGTGTTGCGATTTCCTTTCTCGGATGCCGCTACAAAGCCCGGTGCCCGCCCTTAATGCCTAAGTGACTGGCTTTCGGACTTTAGCACCCCATATGTAGTTTCATCGTTCGCACGTTGTCACGGGCGCGAACGGCTGGGAGATCGGAAAGCTCTTGCCCTACCGAGGGTGGAGTCATGTTTAACCAGCCCAATACGCTCTATCAAAATAATTTACTGCGGCGACTTTTCCCTAGCGATCTGGCATTGCTCGAACCCCACATGGAACGGGTAGCGCTGCCGATGCGGACCCAGCTTGAGTCGGCGAAGTCCGTTATCGGACACGTGTATTTCCTAGAAGAGGGCATCGCGTCGGTCGTCGCCAAAATACCTAAGGGCCGGGATACCGAGGTCGGCCTGATCGGCTTGGAAGGCATGACCGGAGCCTTACTGGCCCTAGGTGGCGATCGCGCCGCACATGACACCTATATGCAACTGGCGGGAAGCGGCTTGCGAGTTCCAGCCCCGGCACTGTCGTCTGCTCTGTCTGAGAGCACTACGCTGAAGGCTCTTCTGCTTCTCTATGTCCAGACCCTCTATATTCAGACCAGCTACACCGCCCTGGTAAACGCACGGTCGAAGTTGGACGAACGTTTGGCTCGCTGGCATCGTCATCAGGGATCGTGATGGTCTGTTCCAGTTGGCCGATGGCACCTACAGCGAGCCGGAGCGGGAATATGAGCGGTTGCTGGGGAAAACCGACTAGCCCCTATAATCGGCGGCTTCGGCGAAAGTCGCGGTAGCGACGAGCGCCACCGTCATCGGCAATTCAACCGACGCCTCGCGCTGGCGCTCCCCACCGCCTAACCCTTTCGCCATCCATATTCTTCACGGCATAAATCGCTTTCGCGAACCGGCACTTGCATGATCTGGGACTTCGCTACCCAGCGGCAGTTTGCGTGTGCACTTCGCCGAAGTTGGACCCAGGAAGGTGCCCATCCGGCGTCCAGGCAGCCTTGTGTTCTCAAGTTACATTCTTATCAATATTGTGGGAGCGCTCAGAGACCGGCGGCTCGCTGTTTCCGCTCGAAAGTTCTCATGGCCCGATGGATGTTCCGGAGAGCTTGGCTGGAATCGTGCCACCCTTCGAATTCGATCTGCTTGTCGGTGCCGGACACCGACGCCAGGAAAAACTGCTCGATCTCGGATCGCAAACGATCCGGAATATTCTCGCCAAGGAGAGACTCGCTATGCGCATCTTGCTTGTGCGGGAAAAATACATAGCGATCGTTTCTCACGGTCTCGCCGTTCTCCGTTTGCATGACACGAAGGGCCGCCAGCAGATCGCACTTGATGACAACACCGGGAGCGCTGGCTGCCTCATGGATGACTAGACCGTCGAGGGCGTCGCCATCGTCGCCCAGCGTAGAAGGCAGAAAGCCCCAGTCGTAGGGGTAGGCTAGGCCTGCTGGAAGCGGCCGCGTATATTCGAAAAGCTTCTTCTTGGGTTTGTAAGTCAACTTTGCTTCGGTGCCACGCGGTGTTTCCACGACTACCCTGATCCGACCCTTCGATGTAGTCGTAGGCAGTGTCAGATAATTCGCCACGTTTGGTCCTCGCCAGTCCATCCCAATGGCCCTAGACTTCTCTAAGCGGCGGATGGCGGATTTGTTCCGAACGTGCCTATCCGCGTCTTCACAAAAACCGGTGCGGATTGGACGCGCAAATACACTGGGCTCATCGAAGCCGCCAGAGAGCTTGAGGTCGAGAATGCGATCATCGACGGCAAGGCTTCAGGGACACGCCGGTCCACTGCCCAAAGAGTTGAAGAAACGGCCGGCGAAGCAGTGGGCCAGAGGCGGTGAAGCTGCATATCGAGCACCTCCGCGGCGAGCACGGTTATATCCGACACGGTTCCGTGCTGGGAATCAGCGACGAATGGGAACCGAGGTAGTTGGGAGCATTGGCTGGCTGAAAAGGTGCGGCAGCTCTACATACGTCCTTGGCCCATAGCTTCACGTATTCGGCGGCTGCTGCCGATGGCGCTCAGCTTCGGCTGCATGCCATTCTCGGTCGATGGAGCCTTCCTCAGCCTTGTGGAAGTACTGCGAGCAAACAAGCCAGCCTTTGAGCGGTCTTAGCAATGCAACACACGCGCCAACGGTGAGGGGTAAGGTTGTGATCACATGCATCCAATAGGACGGCTCATACGTGAACTGAAACCATAGTGCGAAAGCCAGCGCCGGGAATGCCACAATCGACATGGAAAAGAAGGCCGGGCCATCAGCCGGATCGGCGAACGAGAAATCCAATCCGCATACATCGCAATTCTGCGCCAGCTTGAGATAGCTGCTGAACAGATGCCCCTGTTGGCAGCGTGGGCAACGCCCCTTGATACCGGTTAGGACGGGGTTGGTCGTTTCATTGTAGTAGGTAGGCATCCTGCAAAACCACATCGCCCCGGCATTGGTTCCGAGGCAGGCTGCGTCCTTGTTGGGGTTTCGGCGTCGAGGAGTAACTGGTTTTGCTCGCGCCAATGTCGCGTAGATAGCGCAGCTTAAGGAATCTAGCAAAACCCCTAGCTCCGCTCGCCGAACTCTGTCCCGTTCCAGGCGTCCAGCGACGATCGTCGGGTGGAATCTGGATGCCTGGTGCGGCCGAACTCACGGCCAATTTGAAATCCCGCGTAAATGAACAGCCGCTGGGTTCGAACAGCGCGTAATAACCGATGGCAGGCGTCGAACGTGCGAACATTTTGGCGCGGCAAGCTTCCGTTCCTATAGGCGGGAAATTCAATCAATTGCAGGAATCGAGCGGTAGCTGTTCGCCTACCTCAGTGGACGCAGACAGTGGCCACCAACAGCACTGCAGGATCCATGTTGAAACACTCTCCAGATCGCTGCCGAATAGCTGGAGCCAAGCGTCCTGCGCGCGGTAGGCGATAACTTCGCGCTGAGCTCGGCCGCTGAAATGCGAACGATGAACTCTGACGCCGATTCAGTGCGCCAAGCACGATCTGGGTGCTTTTGGTCTCAACGAGATTGCGATAGGCGGCAATACATGGGATCGCGGTTCTGGCGTCATTCCCTCATAGCGGTAGCAGCTCGTACATGAGCGCGGATGGCAGTGGCGTCTCTGATCTCCATTCGGAGTTGGGCGATCTCACCGCGCAAGACGACCATTCGCACCCGATGATGCGTAAGGCTGGCACGCAGAACCCGCGCTAGCTCGGTCTCGTTAAATGGGTAAATTTCGCCCATGTAGCACGGCTTGTCGGGTATCTGCTAATTGGGTCTGTCAAAGGCGGCGCTCGTCAGCTTTGTTTTCATCGCGTCGCCTTCCGCCAGCGGCCGATCGCGCCCCGGCCTCGCTGCAAAACCACCGTTCACCTTTTGCTCGAGGTAATCAGCGTCTCATTGTAATATTCTTGGCCTGGTACACGGTAGATATGCTCACCAGAGTTCACGCCGATGTTGCCTTTAAAGTTGCAACCTGAACCGAGAAGGCTGACGCCCGTCGATGACTCGCGGACCGTCTGCAGGAATAAAGCTTCGGCCCTAGATCACGGCGCAAGAGACGCGCTTCTCTCAGGATCGAGGCACGATCAAGTCCGATCAGCGATACAATGCCGCGTATTTGCTGCTCGGTGGCACCTGTTTCCTGCGCAAGTGAGCGTACATAGTCGTCTGTCAGGCGGGCCCGCCCTGCTTCTTCTGCCATCAGACAATGCCTTGCGTTCGGGGCAGGAGTCCGATGGTCGCTCCCAAGCGTCAGCGCCCATTGTGTGTGGCTGGCGATCTCACACTGTACCGACTTGCCTAGGTTTTATCCAGATGGAAGCGTGCTCGCCAGCCGCGGATGCCCTGGCCATCGAACTCGCCAAAGCTACGAGCACGGAATCGTCGGCAGGTTTCTCGACAAAAGTTCCGGCCTTGAAGGCCTCACCTCGGCCCTCGATGTCCGTGGCACTATAAATCACAAAGGGGATGTTGCGGGCCACGAGTTCTTCAGCAACCGAAGAGCTGACGCCGTCCTGCAAGAGCACGTCCAGTATAACGACGTCCGGCTCAACCAGGGCCAAAATTTGTCTTGCACGAACGCAACTCGGCTCCGAGGCTACCGCAAAGCCAGCCTGTTTAAGGGAGGCCTCGATCTCAACGACGATCATCGGCTCGTCCTCAACAATCAGTGCTAGTGGCTTTCTCATGTGCTCCTCCTGCTGGGCAGGAGCACGACGTGCGCTGAGACCACGGCAATCAGTTCATAAGCCTGTCCGGACCAGAGTGCATGCTCATTTGTTAAAGCGAGCGAAAACACATCGCGCCAAGAGACATGGAGCCAGGCTGTCATGCGATCGTCGACTGCATGCTGGATGCCGGACGGGTACGTCGGGAGATCATGCGCTCGCTCCGGCCGATCGCCGCAGTGCAATGATCACTGCCGGGCCGGCCTATTTGAGTCACGACCGGTCTCAAAAGGCGTACACTTCACAGGTCGCCCACACTTCCGCGGCAAAGGGGCCGGAGATCGACAACCCGACTATTCGTCTTTCTTCAACTCTTCAGCTTCGTCCTTCAGCCGCTGCCAGTCCGCGCCGTGCTTGCGAAGCAATGCCCGCGCCTGTTTGGGCGTCACATCTGTCACCTCCGCCAGGTGCTCAACTTCGAGTTCTGCACCCTTCTTAACTCGGCTCGTGTCGCTCGTCCTCTTGTGCGCCATCTGTTGCGTCCTCCTGACCCACGGTCAGTGCAACGGATGTTCAACGTTGTGGTTCCGCCCCTGTGGAACTAACTGCCGGCCGTGTAGTTTTACCGCCGAATGAGATCCCAAATGCTTCGGTTCTTAATCGGTCTTGGCGCGCTGTATGCGGCATTTCAAATCGGCCGGGAGTTTGGCCGCACAGACGCGGAGGTCATCCAGACTCCACCCGACGATCGTCGCACGACGCCTGGAAACGGGGCAGAGTTCGGCGAGCGGAAATAGGGGTCTGGTAACTCCTCAAGCTTGCGCTATCTACGCGCGACATTGGCGCGATTACGCACTTATTCGGTTCTCGGCGATCGGCTTACATTAGCCAGAGTGAACGGAACGGGTTCCGCTGGGCCGCGGCAACGAAAGTTGGTCGTCGGCGTTGCGCTTGTTCGCCCGAGGAGGAAATAACTTGTGCCAAGCCTGGATGCGAAGCCCCGCCAGTTTCCCACGCTCGCAGGCATTCTGTTTGGCCTTGGTTTGGGCGGCTTTTTCGACGGCATCGTCTTTCATCAGCTGCTCCAGTGGCACCACATGCTAACCAGCGCCGGCTATCCCGCCGACAGCGTCGAAAACCTACGATTCAACACGCTCCTCGATGGCCTGTTCCACGCCGCCACCTATCTGTTCGTTGTGCTTGGGCTGCTCCTGCTCTGGCGCGCCGCGCATCAATCGCACCTTTGGTGGTCGGGAAAGATGCTGGTCGGCACAATGCTCATCGGATTTGGCTTGTTCAACCTCGTCGAAGGGCTGGTGGATCACCAGATCCTGGCCATCCACCATGTCAACGAGACCGTCCCGCGGGAGCAATGGATCTACTGGGATTTGGGTTTCCTGCTTTGGGGTGCGCTGATGTTGGTCGGCGGGTGGAGGCTGTGGAGGCAGGGCAGGCGTGCCTCGCGAGGCTAGTTGCGTTGAGGTGCCTGCCTAGTAGCGCGATCGCCGCGCAGATGCCAGATGCGCAGCTTCATCTCGGGCGTGTCCACCTCTTATCCGCATCAGCAGCGTGGAACATCTGAGGCGAATGCAAGTTCGGCCGGTAACACCCACGGAGGTAACCAAGTCCTTGTGTCCAGCTTTCTCCTCGGACGTGCTCATCCGCAAGCTGCGTGGCATCGCTGAGATCAGCGATGATGACGCCGCAGCCTTAGGAGGCCTCACGATTCAGGAGAAGGATGTTCCGGCTAACAGGGATATCCTCATAGAAGGCGATCGGCCAACCAACTCATTTGTCGTCTTGGACGGCGTGGCATGCTCATACAAGCACACTGGTGCGGGAAAGCGGCAGATCACCAGCTTCTTTGTCGCAGGCGATCTCCCGGATCTGCACGGCATCCATCTGGCAGTCATGGATTGCAGCTTCTCCAGCATGACGCCGGGCAGATTGGGGTTAATCCGCCACAGCGCTCTTCGCTCGATTTGCGAACAGCGCCCGCGCGTTGCAGCCGCGTTCTGGCGATCGACCCTGATTGACGCTGCAATCTACCGGGAATGGGTCACCAACGTCGGGAGACGGGACGCCTACGCTCGTATGGCCCACATGTTATGCGAACTCATTGTGCGGTTAAGGTTTGCTGGACGCATTGAGGACCACGTCGCGGATCTGCCGATCACCCAGGCAGCATTTGGTGATGCGGTGGGTTTGTCCGTGGTTCACGTGAACCGCACGCTTCAGGCGCTACGAGGCAACGGGCTGATCGCGATGTCAGGTACAAAGTTCCGTGCCGTCGATTGGCCGGGTTTGGTTCAGGCAGGGGACTTTGATCCGACTTACCTGCACCAGAAGGACCCGGACGTGGCATTCTAATGACGGAAGCCAATATGCCAAGGTATTTCTTTGATAGCGGCGATCGCCAGCATCTCGTGGAAGACAATACGGGTCTGGAATGCGAGGGGATTGAGGCAGCGCGCAATGCAGCCGTCGAAGGATTGACCGAGCTGGCAAAGGACGAACTGAAAGGTCTCGATGGGCAGCAACTCATCATGGATATCAGGGACGAGAGTGGCAGAAAGGTTCTGAGGCTTAGCCTGTCGCTGGTGATCGAACCGCTTGAGTAAATGCCGTCTCGCCGACATCCAACAAAGATGAACCTCGACGTCGCGGTTGAACATGCGGCGCACCAGCCGCTCGTAGCTGTGCAGTGAACGAGGACCGGGCTTTTAGCCGACCTCGCGGATCAAGGCGGTGCGGGCTTTGCCGAGCGATACGAACAGCCGATCTAAAAGGCCTTCGTCCACTTCGGAAGCCAGGCCGAACCGCCGGTCGTGCTCAACGATCCTGTCTTGGATCGACACGAGGATTTCATACCGAGCGACAAGGCTCGTCAGGACTTCCTGATGTTGGGAGGTCAACGCTTTTCTTTCCGCGCTACAATCGGGCATAGAGTCGAAGGCGTTCATAAAGAACTGCCGTCTCGTCAAATTCGCCATCTGAGAAGAGTTCCATTGCGCTAACGCTCAGGCGCTCAGCCTGCTCGCTACCGACGGGAACACCTTCCTCAACGCAAACACGATCAAAGACCTGCTTCAACAAAGTCAGGTCACTAGGAAAGGCAATGCCACTCTTTGCAGACTTAAGGCCGACCATATGCCTTTCCTCTCATTGGGGCGGAATCGCGTTAGTCGCTAACCGCGGGCGGTACCCGAGAGTGATTAGCGCCGATCGGAAGAGGGTAAGGCAATGGGCGCAGAGAGTCTTGAAAAACGTTTGTACGTTTTTATCAAATGCCGTGGCTCTTAGAAACCAAGTGCGACCTTCCGATGTCTCGGCATACAGGAGACGGCCGCCGTGACCGTTGCCCTGAGATCATGTGGATGCCGGATCACCGATCAAGCGGGCATACTCTGCCTCCGGCTGCCCATATGAGCCGTCTGCCAAGGCGATGAGCCCATCTCGGTCGCGGACAATAACCTCTCCACGATTTGACCTGATCAGGCCGCGGCCCTCCAGCAACTGAAGTGCCACGGTGACGCCCGGCCGTCGTACTCCCAACATGACTGACAGGAACTCATGGGTAACCGGCAGCCGTTCGCCTTCGATGCGGTCGTCGCACATGACCAGCCAACGTGCCAGCCGTTCTTCTATTTTCAAGCGCGCATTGACCAGGGCGGTGTAGCTCGCCTGGATATGCGCGTAATGCACATAGCGCAGCAGAAACAGCCGCAGCGTCGGGCTGTCGGAAAGCGCTTCATTGAATGGCTCGGCGTCCATGCTGAGAACCTCGGCCTCCACCTGAATGTAGCAGTCGTGCGGGGATCGATCGCTACCCATGATCAGCGCCGAGCCAGTCATGCCCTCGAAGCCGATGAGGCGAACCTCGGCATCAATCACCGGACGAAGCTTCGCCACCACCGAGCCGATTCCAGCCTCAAAGAAGTGGACGGCCTCGATCGCGGCGTTTGCGGTTTCGAGCTGAGTTCTCAGAGGCAGAAAGCTGCTTTGAAGGTGAGGCCTCAGCAATCGCAGGTCGGCCGGAGCCATGCGTCGCAGCAAATGATTTCTATATGCAGTTTCTGGGCGGCGAGTTGGCTGCGGGCGGGCGCGGTCCTTTGAAAGGACGAGGCCAATTTTTGAGGTGTTGGGGCTGCTCATAGCTCCCTCCCGAATTGGGGCGGAAGCACGATGCTCGCTCACAGCCAGCGATGCCCGTGAAATCTATCGCCGATAAGAGAAACCTACGCCGATCGGCGCGGAGAGTCGATGCTGTCTGACTGGTCGACACCGATGGCTTTCGTGGATGCCTCATGCTGCCGGGAAACGGCACGATGAACCTTTAACTGTCCAGGCAAGCAGTGCGACGCCGATGGCTAGGAAACCAGAACAACCGCCAACCCGGCCCAAGGCCTGTGTCTGCCAAAGCGGCCACTCGCTGAGAAGTCGCTTCATGCCGGCGAACGCACACGCCTGGTGTTCCGTGCGGGCAATAAAGCCCGCGCCCCTGGAGGGAGAGGACGCGGGCCGATCGGTGCATCGGGCCGATCTGCAGCCGTTCATTGGGAGGGAACAATAGCTGCACGTGCCGAACTTTCGTGTCGAGCATGTGTTCCTGAAGTAGGGCAAAAAACTTGCGAATAATTAGGATCGCAACGTACAATACTCGCGAGGCCGGCACACACCGCGTCCGCAAAAGTATTGGAACCGTTACAGGGATTGCGCATTACAACCGTAGCGGTCGATCCCTCGCCAGGATATAGCCGCGAAGGTGCTCCTCAAAGGCCCGCTGCGGTCCCCTCCCGCGGCGGGCTTTCTTGTTGCCGATCGGGTGCCTCTTCGGTTTGCCACTATTGCAGCAGGACGATCGGATTTAGCCTTAAGTCGTTGCTCTCGCAACCGAGTCGCCTTCGCATCTCTTGCGCCGCGCTCAACCTGTGAATGCCCGTGCAGCATCCGTGGTGCGCTCCTGTCTGTCGTGTTTTTCTTTGTCCGTTACGCCTCTTCTTTCCCGCTGGTTTGTCCTCCGATCTGTCGGTACAGGCGCCTTTTGGCGAGCGGTTAGGCCGCACTTGCTGAGCCGGCGGATGGCGCATTGTCGGAGGCCCTCGCTCTTGACAGCGCCTCCTGAAGCCGAGCTTCCTGTTCGGGTGAGAGTGAGGAGCGGATGATGCGCCCTTTGAACCGGGAGAGCTCCCGGCGCACCGGAACTGCGCCCGCACCAAGCGCCGTGACCATGGCTGACAATCCGGGAAATCCGATTTGGTAGCCTCTTATCGAGGCTCTTCCCGCTGCATAGAACGGATGTCGGCCGCAAGATCGTTGCACTCTGCGCTCGCAGCATGCGAAGCAGCCTCCGCCAGGGCTTCGTTCCAGACTGGACGTGCGACGCGATCCGTTTTGAGCAACTCCTGAACATCGACTGCACCGATCCGAAGCGGCGGGCGGATCGCTCGCCGGAAAGGACTCCAGGCTTGCCTCGTAGACGGGATCGTCGACAAACTGCTCGCTATCTTTTCCTGCCATCTCGCATCCTCTTCTTGTGCGTTAGCTCAACAAGGGCCGGAGGTTCCTCGCCTTACCTACGGGTGCGTTGCATCTGCTCGGATCGGCAATGGTGCGACCCGATTTCTATGCTGCGCGGTCATGGTTGGGATCCCTTTCGGTGCCAAACGTCTTAACCTGCGTCCCACTCAAAGTTCCCCTTTGAAAGCTCAGACGAGCGGAAAACTAGCTGAACCTCTTCAGGAGGAACAACTGACGATCAGGTGGGTTAGGCTGCCGCCGAGAAATCGGAGCTATTCAATCAGAGAGCAAAGATGCACTTGGTAAGCGGCGCGCCGACATGCGCGGCAGTTCGGCAACAGCAAGGCATGTCGAGAGTGGTAACGTCTGTTCACATTGCGCGCGGTGGCCGCTAGTGGTCCGCGGCACTCATAAGGCAACAGCAGCCGCCATGCTGCTTGGCGCCGGGTTGGCTGGCCTGGCGTTGTACAACGGCGCGCGCGCCAAACGCGCGCTTTTCTCGCATCTGTCGGGGCGCTTCGTCGAGGCGGCAGGAGTACGCCTGCACGTCCTTGAGCAGGGCAGCGGGATGCCGTTGATCCTGCTGCACGGAAACGGCTCGTCGGCGGAGGATTTCAAGACCAGCGGCATCTTCGACGCGGCGGCTAGGAAATACCGGGTACTCGCCTTTGACCGGCCGGGCTTCGGCAGGAGCGCGCGGCCGCGAGGCAAATGGTGGACGGCGGCCGCGCAAGCCGATCTCATTCATGCCGCCGTCGCACAGCTTGGGATCGAAAGATATCTCGTTCTAGGACATTCCTGGGGTGCGTCGGTGGCTATCCAGCTGGCGCGCCTTCGTCCCGCCTCGGTCGCCGGCATCGTGCTTGTTTCCGGCTCCTATCATCCACCGCCGCGCCTGGGCCTCGCACTGGCGGCGCTGCCGGCCTTGCCTGTCGCCGGTGGTGTTGTCCGCCACACTTTGCTGCCGCTGCTTGTGCGGCTTACCTGGCCGCTGGCCATGGCCAAGATATTCCGCCCCGGCATAATCTCTGCAGAGTATGCTTCATCGGCAAAGGACGTCGCCAGCCGTCCCTCGCAACTGCGCTCGATCGCTACGGAGTCGGCATTGATGCTGGTCGCAGCACTGGCCGGCGGCCGCTCCGCCCGGTACAATGAGCTGTCGCTGCCCACCGGTATTGTTGCCGGCGCTGGCGACCGGCTGTTCGACGCCCAGGCCGAGGCTGTTCGACTGCAAGCCGAGATTCACGGTTCCTTTGCCGATATCATCCCGCAGGCCGGCCACATGGTCCACCACGCTGCACCGCAAGCTATTCTCGCCATGATTGACAAGGTCGCCGCTGCGGGCGGCGGGGACCCTGCATGATCTACTTCACCGCCGACACGCATTTCAGCCACCCGCGCGCGGACCACGCCGGCAAGATGCGCAGGAGGTTTTCGGCGAAGTTCAGGCTGGCGTCGGGGAAGAAGCGAGCGTGGAGCATAACATCGCCGTTGATGAGATCGCGTGGCCCGGGCTGTCCAATCACGCCGCAATAATCCCAGACGGCAGACCAGAAAGTGCCGCGTTCATCGATTGACCATTGATGAAACGCATCATGGTCGGGTAGATCAGCCTTGTAGGTACAGGTGCAGAATTCGCGAAACCTCGTGATTGCGCTCGTGCGAATCTCGTCTGTGCTGGGCTGAAATAAGGGTGAGTCGATCATCGACGAGTTCCTTTGAACCAAATGTTATGCGGCCGCGGTGTAGATAACAGGCCGATGCGTCGCAGGCGCCCAACACCACCAGATTTCGCCTTAGTGCCACTAGGTGCCTTCTCGGCGTTTAACCGAACAGATTAACGCCCGCGTCCCGCGGCTCGCCGCTTCCCACAGCTGATGCGCGACCATCTCCCTTGCAATCCTTCGGCCGATAATCCGCTTTGTCGGCTACCTCGAGGCGGCGCCCGGCGCGAACGGGGGTGCTGAAGGCGGCCGGACACCACCGCACTGAGCTGGGCCAGCTCTCATCGACCTCATGCTGATCGAGTAGCCTGCTCATCCATCGGGGCGCGCATCGCTTCGGCGAGTTCAAAACCCGCCGCGAACAATCTCATACTCCTGAATGATTCTTCCAATTTTAATTGGTTTTCTGCGCGATCAGAACATTATTACGGCTCTATTAGCTCAATTCATAATATCCAGCAGTAAACAATGAAAGTACATTTCAGCCGCTGTTCGTTAATATCCATGCCATCCTGCGCCTTCGCGGCGGCAGGAGAGACGTCCGTGTGGTCAGATCGACGGGCTCAGTCGATGAAGGAGAAATGAAATGGACAAAGATGAAACCTCGAAGAAAGCTGCAATGACCCGACGCGAGGCGATGCTGGCCGGAGTAACTGCCTCCGCCGCGGTGCTGACCGCCAGCATAGCTGCGAACGCACAAGAAAAAGCCGCTGCGCCCAAGCTGGTTGGCAAATATCTGGCGGTCGAACCTGGTGTCGATCTCTACTACGAAGAGGCAGGCGAAGGCCCTGTGATCGTCTTCGTGCCGGGCTGGACGTTAACCACCAGGGTCTTCGAGCATCAGTTCGCACATTTCGCCGCGACCAACCGGGTGATCTCATTCGACCCGCGCAGCCACGGCCGTTCGACCGTAACGCTGCAAGGCAACAACTATGCGACCCACGCACAGGATCTGGCTGCGCTGCTCGATCAGTTGAAAGTTGAGAAACCCGTCCTCGTCGGCTGGTCCGCCGGCGTGCTGGCTGCATGGCACTATGTGAGGAACAACGGCACCGACAAGCTCGCCGGCTTCGTCAACATCGACATGCCGCCGGTCGGCACGACGACCGAACCCGGCGTCTGGATCGAAGGCGGCTTCAAGGATCTCGCTGGCTTCTTTGGTGGCGTTCAATCCCAGAAGGGATTGCGTGACGTCATCGTGTGGTATGCCGACAACGTAATGATCCAGAAGGATCTCACGCCGGAAGTCACGGCATGGCTGCTCGAGCAGTCAAATGCAGTGCCGGCTCTGATCGCGGCGAACCTCATCGCCGATGTGTCCTTCGCCAACTACCTGGCCGAGGCCAAGCTGGTGGACAGCAAGATCCCCTCGCTGCATGTCGCCGCTGAGCACTGGTCGGCGGTCGCCAAGCCGTTCATCGCCGCGAACTGCCCGAAGTCAACGTTCGAGTCATTCGGCGGCCACATGATGTTCTGGGAGTATCCCGAGAAATTCAACGCAATCCTGTCGAAGTTTGTGAAAAAGACCTGATCGGTCTCATCGTACCTCCTGGTCAAGTCAGAACGAAAGGCGGGCGTTCTCCTTGACCTCCTTCATGACGAAGAAGGTGCGCGTCTGCCGGACGCCCGGCAGCGCGATCAGCTTCTGGCCGTGCAGCTTGTTGAAGTCCGCCATGTCGCGGACTCTGATCTTCAGGAGGTAGTCAAAATCGCCAGCGACGAGGTTGCAGTCCAGTACGTCCTTCATCTCGAGCACGGCGCCTTCGAAGGCGGCGAAACTCTCCGGCGTCGAGCGATCGAGCACCACGCCGACCATGACCAGAGCGCCGAGACCGACCGCCGCGGGCGCGATATCGGCGCGCACACCGGTGATGTAGCCGTCTTCGAAAAGTCGCTGCGTGCGCCGGTGGCAGGTGGCCGCGCTGACGTTGACGCGCGTCGCGAGCTCGGCATTCGTCAGACGGCCATCATTGTGCAGCGCGCGCAGGATTTTGACGTCGATACGGTCCAAAGCGCCTGAGACAGAATCTTCCACTTTCAGGCCCATCGCTAAGGTGAACTTTCGGACAATCTATCAGAGCGCTGGTAAATATGGAATACAGAAGCCAAATTTCGAGAGCACCTTCCGCGAAGAAATGTCTACAGTTTGCTCACAAATTCACGGAGACGAGCCGATGTCCCTTCTCGACAGATTCGATCGCTATCCTCTGACTTTCGGCGCGACGCCGATCGAGCATCTACCACGCTTGACAGCGGCGCTGGGCGGCAAGGTCGAGATATATGCCAAGCGCGAAGACTGCAACTCCGGTCTCGCCATGGGCGGCAACAAGTTGCGCAAGCTGGAATACATCGTGCCGGATGCCATCGAATCGGGAGCCGACACACTCGTGTCCATCGGCGGCGTGCAGTCGAATCATACCCGTATGGTGGCCGCGACCGCGGCGAAGATCGGCATGAAGTGCGTCGTTATCCAGGAGAAGTGGGTGCCCCACTACGACGCCGTCTACGACCGCGTCGGCAACATTCTGATGACCCGCCTGATGGGCGCTGACAGCCGCCTCGTCGACGACGGCTTTGACATCGGCATCCGCAAGAGCTGGGAAGACGCCATCCAGTCGGTGAAGGATGCCGGCGGCAAGCCCTATCCTATCCCGGCCGGCGCCTCTGTGCACAAATACGGCGCGCTGGGCTATGTCGGTTTCGCCGAGGAAGTGGCCGAGCAGGAAAAGGAACTCGGCATCAAGTTCGACTACATCGTCGTATGCGTCGTCACCGGCTCGACCCAGGGCGGCATGATTGTCGGCTTCGCCGCGCAGGACAGGGCCGACCGCGTCATCGGCATCGATGCGTCGGGCACGCTTGATCAGACCCGCGCGCAGGTTCGCTCGATCGTCGACAAAACGGCTGACCTGATCAGTCTCGGCCGCAAGGTCCGGGAAGACGAGATCGTCATCAACCCCGACTATGCCTATCCGGCCTATGGCGTGCCGTCCGAAGAGACTAACGAGGCGATCCGGCTTGCCGCGCGCACCGAGGCGATGATCACCGACCCGGTCTATGAGGGCAAATCGATGCAGGGCATGATCGATCTCACCCGCAAGGGCTTCTTCCCGGAGGGCTCGAAGGTGCTCTACGCGCATCTCGGCGGCGCCCCGGCGATCAACGGTTACAGCTATTATTACAAGGAAGGCTGACCCCCCGCCCTGGGAATCGCCCATACCGGTATCGCAGTTGGCATCGGAGTACAGATGACGTCTTCTCAGCGACAGCACCTCAAGACCATCGAGCAGCGGCATCTGTGGCTGTCGCATTGGATGATCCACAACGCCAATCATATCCGCCCCAAGGTGGATGGCATCAAGATCGGCGGCCATCAGGCGAGTTCGGCCTCGATGGTGTCGATCATGACGGCGCTCTACTTCTCAGCACTCAAGCCTGATGACCGCGTCGCGGTGAAGCCGCATGCATCGCCGATCTTCCATGCGATCCACTATCTGATGGGCAACCAGACGCGGGAGAAGATGGAGAACTTCCGCGGCTATGGCGGCGTTCAGAGCTATCCGAGCCGGACCAAGGACATTGACGATGTCGATTTCTCCACCGGCTCGGTCGGGCTCGGGGTCGGCATCACGGCGCTGGCCTCCATCGTGCAGGACTTCGTGAAGGCGAAAGAGTGGGGCGCGGACTTAAAGCTCGGCCGCATGGTCTCGCTGATGGGCGATGCCGAACTGGACGAAGGCAACATCTACGAGACGCTGCAGGAAGGCTGGAATAACGACCTGCGTAATTGCTGGTGGATCATCGACTATAACCGCCAGTCACTCGACGGCATTGTGCGCGAAGGCCTGTTCGAGCGCATCGAGAAGATTTTCGACGCCTTCGGCTGGGATGTCGTGAGGGTAAAATACGGTGCCTTGCAAAGCGCGGCGTTCGACGAGCCGGGCGGAAACAAACTGCGCGACTGGATCGACCGCTGTCCCAACCAGGAATACGCAGCGCTGACCTTCATGGGTGGCGCCATCTGGCGCAAGCGCCTAATGGACGACCTCGGCGACCAGGGCGACGTGTCGGCGCTCATCGATCACCGCAGCGACGCCGAACTCGCCGCGCTGATGGAAAACCTCGGCGGAAACTGCGTGGAGAGCATGGCCGACGTGTTCGCCTCAATCGACCACGACCGGCCGACCTGTTTCCTGGCCTACACCATCAAGGGCTGGGGTACGCCTATCGCCGGTCACAAGGACAATCACGGCGGTCTAATGAACAACAAGCAGTTCGCTGACTGGCAAGCCCATATGGGCATCGCCCCGGGCCAGGAATGGGAGCCATTCGCCGGCGTCAAGGATGTCGCCGGGCTGAAATCCTTCCTGGCCGACGTTCCGTTCTTCTCGAAACGACGCCGCCGCTATGACGACGCCCGTCTCGACGTGCCGTTGATCGAAGTCGACACGTCGCGCGAAGTGTCCACTCAGACCGCCTTTGGCAAGATCCTCGACGACCTCGCCAAGGGAAAGAGCGTGCTGGCCGAACGCATTATGACGACGTCGCCAGACGTGACCGGCACGACGAGCCTCGGGCCATGGGTCAATCGGCGCAAGCTGTTCGCACGCCAAGCAATGGCCGACGCCTTCATCGAGCATCGCATTCCTTCGACCGCAAAATGGGAATTCACGCCGACGGGCCAGCATGTCGAGCTCGGCATCGCCGAGATGAACTTGTTCCTGCTGCTCGGCGCCGCCGGCCTCAGCCATTCCCTCTTCGGCAAACGACTGATCCCCATCGGCACGGTTTACGACCCGTTCGTGTGCCGTGGTCTAGATGCTCTCAACTATGCCTGCTACCAGGATGCGCGTTTCATTATCGTTGGGACGCCTTCCGGCGTGACGCTGGCACCAGAAGGCGGCGCGCACCAATCCATCGGCACGCCGCTTATCGGCATGAGCCAGGACGGCCTTGCCGCCTTCGAGCCGGCCTTCGCCGACGAGCTTGCCGTCATCATGGAATGGGCCTTTGACTATCTGCAGCGCGACGGTGAAGGCAACCGCGATGAGCGCACCTGGTTGCGCGACGAGACCGGCGGCTCCGTCTATCTGCGGCTGACCACCAAGCCGTTGGAGCAGCCGGTGAAACGCGTCGACGATGCGTTCCGTCAGGGTGCAGTCGATGGCGCTTACTGGCTGCGCAAGCCAGGGCCGAACTGCTCAGTCGTCATCGCCTACCAGGGTGCGGTTGCCGATGAGGCCATCGCCGCCGCCGGCATGATCGGCGAGACGAGGCGCGACATCGGGGTGCTGGCGGTGACATCGGCTGACCGGCTCAACGCCGGCTGGACCGCTGCGCAGCGCGAGCGGGCGCGCGGCAATGCCAATGCGAAGAGCCATATCGAGACGCTGCTCGACCCGCTCCCAGGCAATTGCGCAATCGTCACCGTCATTGACGGCCACCCGGCGACACTGTCATGGCTTGGCGCTGTCGTCGGCCGCAAGACGATCCCACATGGCGTGGAGCATTTTGGCCAGACAGGCACGATCGGCGACCTCTATAGCCACTTTCGCATCGATCGCAACGCGATCATCGCATCGGTCAATGCACTCACTGAGGGGCGACCAGCGAAATTTGATCCGTTGGTGCTGTCTTTTCCATAAAACTTTACAATGTCGAAAACGGCCTAGAGCTGCCGGTGCGGGGCTATCTGCTGTCCAGCATCATCGGCGTATCCAGCCAGATAATAAGGCAGGATCGGTGATGCGAGAAGCGGAACCACAGCGATTGCCGGTATGTTTGCCGGCCGTTGCCAACGAGCTTCTGTCGTCCTGGATCGGTCGGCACGCTGCCTTTCACGCGGTTCCACCACTCGCGATGCTTCGACATTGCTTGCCGGAGGTCTCCTCATTGCAAGCAACCGATCTCCATCTGAACGGTGATCAGGAAATCCGCCTCGCCAACATGTTCGCCACCGAGCCGGCCGTGGTGCGTCGAATGACCTCCACAAATGTCGCGCAATCATCGCATCGGCTCATCAAGCACGGTCCCCAAGACGCGCTGATCTTCCGTGGTGGTGAGGACAAGATGAGCTATCGCTGGAGCTGGGATCAGCTCCATTCCACCGTATCCAAGCTACAGCAAGCCTTCCGCGCGATGGGCATAGGCAAGGGCGACCGTATCTCGGCCATGATGCCGAACATGCCGGAGACAATCGCCTGCATGCTGGCCACCGCCTCGATTGGTGCCATCTGGTCGTCCTGCTCGCCCGATTTCGGCGAGCAGGGCGTGCTCGACCGCTTCGGCCAGATCGAGCCGGGGCTATTCATCACCTGCGATGCCTACTGGTAAAACGGCAAGCTGCAGGACGTCTCCGACAAGGTCCGGAACGTCGCGCCCAAGCTCGGCTGCCCCGTCATGGTCTGGGTTACGCCGGCGACGCCGAATCGCTGGCCGCATCGCTCCGCCGATGGCCGCATGATGGATGCCGCGACCATCCCCTTCACCGCGAGGCCCGTGGAATACGAGCCGCTGCCATTCGCCCACCCGCTTTATATCCTGTTCTCCTCGGGCACGACCGGAGTGCCGAAATGCATCGTTCATTCTGCTGGCGGCACGCTGCTGCAACACCTCAAGGAATACCGCTTCCATTCCGGCGTCGGCGATGGTGATCGCCTCTTCTAGTTCACGACCTGCGGCTGGATGATGAGGAATTGGCTGGCCTCGGGTCTGGCGAGCGGCGCCACGCTCGGCTCGCCCTTCGCGCCCTCGGGCAATATCCTGTGGGACTATGCAGCCGAGGAACGCTTCGCCATCTTCGGCACCTCGGCCAAGTATATCGATGCGGTGCGCAAGGGCGGCATCGAGCCGCTCAAGACACACGATCTCTCCGACTTGCGCCTGATCACCTCCACTGGCTCGCCGCTTTCGCCGGAAGGTTTTTCATTCGTCTATGAAGGCATCAAGCCGGACGTCCAGCTCGCCTCCATCTCCGGCGGCACCGACATCGTCTCCTGCTTCGTGCTCGGCAATCCGATCAAGCCGGTCTGGAAGGGCGAGATCCAGGGGCCGGGCCTCGGCCTCGCAGTCGACATCTGGGACGATGAAGCAAACCGGTCCGTGGCGAGAAGGGCGAACTGGTCTGCACCAAAGCCTTCCCCTCCATGCCAGTGGGTTTCTGGAACGACCCTGATGGCGCCAAATACCGCGGCTTATTTCGAGCGCTTCGACAATATCTGGTGCCAGGGCGATTTCGCCGAATGGACCGAACACGGCGGCCTGATCATCCCGGCCGCTCGGATGCGACCCTCAATCCCGGCGGCGTGCGCATCGGTACCGCCGAGATCTACAACCAGGTCGAACAGCTCGATGAAGTCGCCGAGGCCATCTGCATCGGCCAGGACTGGGACGACGACGTCCGGGTTATCCTCTTCGTCCGTTTGGAACCGGGCCTGACGCTCGACGCCGATCTCGCAAACAAGATCAAGACCAAGATCCGTATCGGTGCGTCACCGCGTCATGTACCGGCCAAAGTGATCCAGGTCGCCGACATTCCGCGCACCAAGTCCGGCAAGATCGTCGAGCTCGCCGTGCGCGAAGTCGTCCACGGCCGGTCGGTGAAGACCAAGGAGGCGCTGGCCAACCCGGAAGCGCTGGAGCTCTATTCCGGGCTGGAAGCACTCTGCAGTGATTAATAAGCGGTCTGGCGCAAACATCATGGCCACTCGAATGTATTTCGGCATCACGAAGCAAGTAACGACGGGGTTGTAGCAGCGGAGTGGCGCCCGCCTACGAATTCCGTTTCCTTATCAGAAGCAATCTCACTTTGCAGATTGCAAAGCCTATGCCCGCGTCTCGACCATCGGCCAGACGGTTTGACAACCAGATCTTGGAATCCCAGTCGGCGGGGCTTCCATGTCGAATCCCGTCGCATCGTCTCCGAAACCACCTCCGGCAGCACTGCCATTGCCCAGCGGTCAGGCTTCCGCCGCCTGATTGATCGTTTGGAGCATGGCGATGTTCTGGTCGTCACCAAGCTTGATCGTCTCGGTCGCAACGCGATTGAAGTCAGCACCACCGTCGCTCAGCTCGAGGAGATGGGCGTGAAGGTTCACTGCCTCGCACTTGGCCGCGTCGATCTGACAAGCTCAGCCGGTAAGATGACGATGAACGTCCTCAACGCTGTCGCCCAGTTCGAGCGGGATCTTCTCGTCGAACGCACCCAGACCGGCCTCGATCGCGCCAAGGCTGAAGAAAAAACACTCGGGCCGTCCCGTCCGCCTCAACGCAAAACAACGCGCCGCAGTGTTCGACGGACTTGCCAACGGAAAAGGCGTGTCAGCCCTTTGCCAGGGAATCCAAACTAGCAGGCAAACGATCATGCGGGTCAGGGACCTGTGCTTGTCGTTTCGCCCTCCCGCAAACGACCCCAGGATCCGGAACTGCTGCTCGAGGTTTGGGAGCAGTTCAGAACGACGATCGTCTTCGTTACGCATGATATCGACGAAGCCTTGCTGCTTTCGGATCGAATGTCGTCATGCAGGCACAGCCAGGTCGCATCCACGAAGAAATCACTGTGGCCTTCGAGAGGCCGAGGACCACGGACATCATCGCGTTCCGCGAGTTCTTGCGTTTGAAGCAACGTTTCCTACAGCTGCTTCGTAGCGACAGGCGGGGGGATACCCTGGCCAGGCTGTCGCCGCTTGGTGATTTGAGCTGTGCTTCGCGGATTCCCCTTCTCGGCTAAATTTCCAACTGCGAGCGCGCCGCCGCTGATCCGGCGTGCGTTTGGCGCCGCATCCCGCTCCTAAACCGTCAACCCCTTTGCCATGCGGCTAACGCGCCGTTTTTCCCACTGACGTGAAAACATCAGAATAAAGTACCTTATCTCTACAGATTTTATAGAATATCGTTTGCCTTGATTTGGTGCTGGCCTAGCGCGCATGCAAAGTGTGGGAGATTGATGACTTGGCACGATTATCGGTTCTCGGAATATCGGGCGGCGTAAGCACGCCTTCCCGCACTACGGCGGTGGTGAATGCGCTGGTCAAGGCGGTCGCGTTGCGTGTGCCTGCAGACACCGGTCTGATCGAGATCACGGAGGCAGCACCCTCGCTATTCGCCGGGCTATCGCGCGGCGCACTTGGCGCATCCGGCGAAGCGATCATCCAGCGCGTCGAGAAGGCCGATTTGCTCGTGGTCGGAACGCCTGTTTATAGGGCTTCCTACACCGGCGCCCTAAAGCATCTGTTCGACCTCGTCGACTATCGTGCGCTGACCGGCAAGACCGTGCTTCTCGCGGCGACCGGCGGCAGCCCATATCATGGCCTGGTGCTCGAACATCAGCTCCGGCCATTGTTCGGCTTTTTCGGTGCCGTCACCGTCCCGACCGGCGTCTACGGCGCGCCCGACGATTTCATCCATGCCGAAATCGTCGGCGCCGCGATCACCGAGCGCATTTCACGCGCCGCTACTGAAGCGGTTTCCTTGCTCAATTCCAGTCATGCAAACGCTGCCGTCGCCACGCGCG
Organism: Mesorhizobium sp. WSM4810; assembly: GCF_055811235.1. Lineage (NCBI taxonomy): Bacteria > Pseudomonadati > Pseudomonadota > Alphaproteobacteria > Hyphomicrobiales > Phyllobacteriaceae > Mesorhizobium > Mesorhizobium sp. WSM4810. The sequence continues at coordinate 24,110 of NZ_JBVVQV010000042.1, forward strand.
TCGGCTGAGCCAATCAAAGGGGAAACGACGACATGACCTCGCATTCCGACAGCCTCAAATTCGCCTACTGGGTGCCGAATGTCTCCGGCGGACTGGTCATCTCCAATATCGAGCAGCGGACAGGCTGGGATATCGATTACAACCGCAAGCTTGCCCAAATCGCCGAGGCCAACGGCTTCGATTACGCGCTGAGCCAGATCCGCTTCACGGCCGGCTATGGGGCCGACAACCAGCACGAATCGGTGTCGTTCAGCCACGCCTTGCTCGCCGCCACCACAACGCTGAAGGTCATCGCCGCGATCCTGCCCGGCCCGTGGAACCCTGCGCTGGCGGCCAAGCAGATCGCTACCATCAACCACCTGACCAATGGCCGCGTCTCCGTCAATGTGGTGAGCGGCTGGTTCCGTGGCGAGTTCGCCGCGATTGGCGAACTCTGGCTCGACCATGACGAGCGCTATCGCCGGTCAGAAGAATTTATCCGAGCGCTGCGTGGCATCTGGACGGAGGACAGTTTCACTCTGAAGGGGGATTTCTACCGCTTCACCAACTATTCGATGAAGCCCAAGCCGATCGAGCCCTTGCCCGAGATCTTCCAGGGCGGCTCGTCGCGCGCCGCGCGCGACATGGCTTCGCGGGTCTCCGACTGGTATTTCACCAACGGCAACACGCCGGAGGAGATCCGGAAGCAGGTCGACGACATCCGCGCCAAGGCGAAAGCAAATGGCCACAAGGTCAAGATCGGCGTCAATGCCTTCGCCATCGCGCGAGACAGCGAGCAGGGAGCGCGCGCAGTGCTCGACGAGATCATCGCCAAGGCCAATCCTGAGGCAGTCCAGGGTTTTGCCGATCAGGTCAAGAATGCCGGCAAGGCCTCGCCGGAAGGCGAAGGCAATTGGGCGAAATCCTCCTTCGAGGATCTGGTGCAATACAATGACGGTTTCCGCAGCGATCTCATCGGCACGCCGGAACAGATCGCTGAACGCATCCTCAAGCTCAAAGACGCCGGCGCCGACCTGATCCTGCTCGGCTTCCTGCATTTCCAGGAAGAGGTCGAGTTCTTCGGCAAGCGCGTCATTCCGCTGGTGCGCGAACTGGAAGCGGCTCGCGACAGGGAGCTTGTCGCCGCGGAATAGGTCAGGCGCGGCCCTTGGGCCGCTGCCAGCTCTCCTTCAAATCAGGGACGTTTCATGATTGGTGCTTCGCTGGGAGCCGCCGCATACGAGCGCGCGCCCGAAATTTCCGCCATCCTCGCGGTGACAAACCCCGTCGGCGACAGGCGTCCGGCATGCCTCTCGTCACGGCCGGATGCGGTTCTCGCACTGAGCGGGATCGGCATATCCTTTGGCGGCGTCAAGGCGCTGAGCGACATTGATCTCCAGGTCAAAGGCGGTGAGATCCGTGCCATGATCGGCCCCAACGGCGCCGGCAAGTCGTCGCTGATCAACATCATCAGCGGCCTCTATCACGCCGACCACGGCACGATCGCGATTGACGGCCAGTCCATCTCCCGGGTGCCGGCGAGCCGCCTGGCACGCCTCGGTGTCGCCCGCACCTTCCAGAACCTGGCGCTGTTTTCCGGTCTTTCGGTTCGCGACAACATCGCTTCGGGCCGCGTCCACACCAGACGCGCCAACTTCGTCGAGCATATTGCCGGTCTGCCACGCGCCCGGCTTGAAGATGCGGGAATCGCCGAAAAGGTCGATCAGACAATCGCGTTCCTGCATCTCGAGGCCGTTGCCAATCGTCTGGTCGCGACGCTGCCCTACGGCCTGCAGAAGCGGGTCGAGCTGGCACGAGCGCTGGTCGCCGAGCCCAAGATCCTGCTGCTTGACGAGCCGATGGCCGGCATGACGGCGACAGAGAAGGCCGAGATGGCCGGGTTTGTGCGCGCCGCGCGCGACCGACACGGCGTCACCATCATCCTGATCGAGCACGATATCGGCGTGGTCATGGGGCTCTCCGACCGGGTCGCCGTGCTCGACTACGGCCGCAAGATCGCAGACGGGACGCCAGCCGAGGTCAGGGCCGATCCGGCAGTGATCCGGGCCTATATCGGCACCGCCGAGGGCGGGAATGGCGAGGACATCTAATGAGCTACCATGATTTCCTCTTCGTCATCGAAGTGCTGGTCGGCGGCCTGCTCTCTGGCGTCATGTATTCGCTTGTCGCCATCGGTTTCGTGCTGATCTACAAGACGTCGGGCGTGCTGAACTTCGCGCAGGGGTCGATGGTGCTGTTCGCAGCGCTCACCTTTGTCAGCCTCGTCGAACGCGGCATCCCCTTCGCGCTTTCGCTGCTCATCACCTTCGCGGTCATGGTCGCGCTGGGCTTCACCATCGAGCGGACTGTGCTCAGGCCGCTGGTCAATCGCTCGCCGATGACGCTGTTCATGGCTACGCTTGGGCTGTCCTACATCATTGAGGGCGCTGCTCAGCTGATGTGGGGCACGCAGGTGCACGGGCTCGATCTCGGCATAGACGACACACCCTTTGAGGTCGGCGGCATCCTGATCTCGTCGTTTGACGTTCTCGCCGCGGGCATTGCCGCGGCGATGGTGGCGGGCTTGAGCGCATTTTTCTATTGGACCCGGATCGGGCTGGCGTTTCGCGCCGTCGCCGACGACCAGTTTGCGGCGCTCGCCGTCGGGCTGCGGCTGCCCCGGATATGGGGAACGGTGTGGACGGCCGCGGGGTTCGTGGCGCTGGTCGCGGGGCTGCTGTGGGGCGCTCGTCTCGGTGTCCAGTTCTCTCTGTCGCTGATCGTTTTGAAGGCGCTGCCGGTGCTGGTGCTTGGCGGCTTCGATTCCATTCTCGGCGCCATTGTCGGCGGCCTCATCATCGGCGCCAGCGAAAAGCTCGCAGAGGTCTATCTCGGTGCCTTCGTCGGCGGCGGCATCGAAGGCTGGTTCGCCTATGCGCTGGCGCTGGTGGTCCTGCTGGTGCGCCCCTCCGGCCTGTTCGGCCAGAAAACCGTCGAAAGGGTCTGACCGATGGCCGTGCAAGCGCTCGATGCCGCAAGGCTTCCAATCGACTGGCAGAGATTAGCTCTGCCGGCCGTGCTGGTCGTCGTCGCCTACGGCCTGATCCCCGCCTATGCGTCGAGCTATCTCGTCGAGGCAATCCTGCTGCCTTTTCTGGCGCTCAGCCTGGCGGCGGTCGGCCTCAACCTTTTGACCGGCTACTGCGGCCAGCTTTCGCTCGGCTCTTCCGCCTTCATGGCGGTCGGCGCTTTCGCCGCCTACAATTTCAACCTGCGGATCGAAGGACTGCCGCTGCCAGCGACCATGATCCTGGCCGGGATTTCGGCCGCCGGGATCGGGGTCGTGTTCGGCCTGCCGAGCCTGCGGCTGCGCGGCTTCTATCTCGCCGTCTCGACGCTCGCCGCCCAATTCTTCGTGCAATGGGCGCTGACCAAGTTCGGCTGGTTCTCCAACGACAACCCATCGGGCGTGATTTCGGCACCGCATCTCATCGTCGCTGGGTTCCCGCTCGACGGCGCCACCGGCCGCTACCTGCTTTCGGTCACTACGGTCACCGTGCTGACCGCCGTCGTCTGGCGTCTCGTCAACAGCGCGACCGGCCGCAACTTTATTGCCGTGCGCGACAACGAAACCGCGGCGCGCGTCATCGGCGTGCCGGTGCTGCGAACCAAGCTGCTGGCCTTCGCCATCTCGTCCTTCATCATCGGTGTCGCCGGTGTGCTGTGGGCCTTCACCTATCTGCGCACCGTCGAGCCGGCCGGCTTCAATCTCGACCGCTCGTTCCAGATCCTGTGCATCATCATCATCGGCGGGCTGGCCTCGATGCGCGGCGCGTTTCTGGGCGCGGCCTTCATCGTCGTCTTCCCGCTCGTTCTGTCCCGCATCGGCGCCTTCGCGTTTGGCGGCCTGTTCGATTCGGGCGTGCTCGACATGAGCCAGCGCATCGTGCTCGGCGCCCTCATCATCATCTTCCTCATCGCGGAACCGAACGGCCTGTCGGCCCTCCTGGACCGCCTCAAACGACGGATCGGCTCAAGGTCCAGCTGGAGTGCCGCTCGACATTCTCCCCTCACGGACCACAACCTCAGGAGACGCAACCCATGACCTTCTTCAGTCACCTACGGAAGGCGGCGATCGCCACGGTCTTCGTGCTCGGCGCGACGGCTGTCCACGCCGACGAACAGTATTTCCCCCTGCAGAGCTATCGCGTCGGCCCCTATGCCGCCGGCGGCACCGGCTTCTTCGGCGGCTTCATCGACTACCTCAACCTGATCAACATCCGTGACGGTGGCGTCAACGGCGTCAAGCTGACCTGGAGCGAAGGCGAGACCCAGTATGAGGTCGAGAAGGGCGTCGAGGTCTATGAACGATTGAAGAACAATCCGGGTATCGCCGCCTGGAACCCGCTTTCGGTCGGCATCGCCTACGCCATGATCGACCGCATCACTGACGACAAGGTGCCGCTGATCACCATCAACCACGGCCGCACCGACACCACGGACGGGCGCGTGTTCCCTTACGTCTTCCCGCTGCTGCTCAATCCCTACAGTGAGACTTCCGGCATCGTGAACTACATCGCTTCCAAGGAAGGCAGTCTGGACAAGCTCAAGGGCAAGAAGATCGTGGTGCTCTATCACGGCTCGCCCTACGGCAAGGAGACGATCCCGATCTACGAGCTGCTGGCGCAGAAATACGGCTTCGAACTGTCGCAGATCGAGGTTCCGCATCCGGGCAACGAGCAGCAGGCACAATGGCTGACGATCCGTCGCGAGCGTCCCGACTATGTGGTGCTGCGCGGCTGGGGCGTGATGAACCCCGTAGCGTTGAAGACTGCGCAGAAGACCGGGTTCCCAGCCGATCACATTGTCGGCAATGTCTGGTCGAATTCCGAAGAGGACGTCATCCCCGCGGGCGATGCCGCCAAGGGCTATACGGCCATCACCACCCAGGCCTCGGGCGAGCAGTATCCGGTGGTCCAGGAGATCGTGAAAACGGTCTACGGCGACGGCAAAGGCAATCTCGAGGACAAGAGCCGCATCGGCTCGGTCTACCACAATCTCGGCATCGTCAATGGCATCCTTAATGTCGAGGCGGTCCGCCTCGCGCAGGCCAAGTTCGGCAACCGCACACTGACCGGCGACGAAGTGCGCTGGGGCTTCGAGCATCTCAAGCTCGATCCGGCGCGCGTCGAGGCGCTCGGCGCCGAGGATCTGTTCCACTCGATCAATGTCTCCTGGGACAATCACGAGGGTGACGGCTACGTGACCTTCCAGCAGTGGGACGGCACGAAGTGGAACGTCGTGTCCGACTGGATCGCGCCCGACTGGAAGCTGCTGCGCCCGATCATCGAGAAGTCGTCCGAGGCTTATGCCAAGGAGAAGGGCATCAAGATTCGCACGGTCGAGGACGCCGACGCAGTGGTCAGCAACTGAGTTTGCAATGGCGCGGCCGACAAACTGGCCAGTCGCGCTATCCAGCTTCCCAACGGAGTCATCGATGTCCAGCCCGCAATATCCGATACTGTCAGTCAGCAGCGTGGAAGCTGTCTACAACGGCTCCATTGCCGCCCTGCACGGCGTCGACCTGTCGGTTGGGAGGGGCGAGATCGTCGCGCTGCTCGGCTCCAACGGCGCCGGCAAGACCACCCTGCTGCGCGCCGTATCCAATCTCCTCCCGGCCGAGCGCGGCGCTGTTACCGCCGGTCGGATCACCTTCGATGGTGAGGATGTTTCAAGAGCAAGCCCCTCGCAGCTCGTCCGCAGCGGCCTCGTTCAGGTCCTCGAGGGCCGGCATTGCTTCCGTTCGCTGACGGTCGAAGAGAACCTCTTCACCGGCGCGCTCGGACGCTCGTCCTCTCGCACCGGCGTCAAGGCCGACCTCGATCGTGTCTATTCACTTTTCCCGAAGCTCGCCGAGAAGCGGCGAACCCGGTCCGGCCTCACTTCCGGGGGCGAGCAGCAGATGACGGCAATCGGCCGCGGTCTGATGTCGCGGCCGAAACTCTTTGTTCTGGACGAGCCGTCGATGGGGCTCGCGCCGCTGATCGTCGACGAGATCTTCAACGCCCTGAAACGGCTAAACCGCGACGAAAGCCTTTCGATCCTGGTTGCCGAACAGAATTCGGCGGTCGCGCTGAAATACGCCGACCGCGCGACCGTGCTCGAGAACGGCGTCAGCGTCCTCGAAGGACCAGCTGCCGACCTGCGCCAGCGCGCTGACATCAAAACCTACTATCTCGGCGGCTCGCCGCTTCCATCCGACCATTTCCCCAAGGAGACCGCAGCATGACCATCCAATCGAAGCAGCCGTCCGAAATCCGCAGCGCCGTGCCACCGGTCGAGCGTCCGTCAGCCAAAGCGCATGTTATCAGGACCGACGCCGAGGCGATCGCTGTCGCCGAAAAACTGGCCGCCGAATTCGCCAAGGATGCCTCCAAGCGGGACCGTGAACGCATCTGGCCGACGGAAGAGCTCGATGCGTTTTCGCAGAGCGGCCTGTGGTCGATCAACGTGCCGAAAGCCTATGGCGGGCCGGAGCTCTCCTATGTGACGCTGTCGAAAGTGATCACCATCATCTCGGCGGCCGATCCGTCGCTGGGCCAGATTCCGCAGAACCATCTTGGCGTTGTTGCCGCCATCCGCACCGTCTCCGACGAGGCGCAGAAGAAGCTGCTGTTCGCCGAAGTGTTGTCCGGCACGCGCTTCGGCAACGCGTTCTCCGAATTCGGCTCCAAGCGGGCGGCCGACTTCGAAACCAAGTTCGTCGATGCCGGTGACCATGTCGTCGTCAACGGCCAGAAATTCTATTCGAGCGGCGCGCTACTCGCGCATCTGGTCCCGATTGTGGCGCTCGATGACGAGGGCCGCGCCTGGTATGCCATCGCCGATCGCGGCGCGCCCGGACTGACGGTCATCGACGACTGGTCGAGCTTCGGCCAGAAGACGACGTTGTCTGGCACGGTCCTGCTCGACAATGTGAAGGTGCCGAAGACGCATCTGGTTCCCGGCTATAAGGGCTACGACCGACCGACGGCCGATGGAGCCATCTTCCAGATTATCCAGGCCGCGGTCGATCTTGGCATCGCCAAGGCGGCGATCGACGAGACGGTCGATTTCGTGCGCACCAAATCGCGCGCCTGGATCGACAGCGGCGTCGATCATGCCTGGCAGGATCCTTATACGATCCAGTCGATCGGCGACCTTCGTCTGCGCGCCAATGCGGCAGAGGCGGTTCTGGAAAAGGCCGGGCTTGCCGTCGATCGCGCCGTCGCCGAGCCGAACGAGAAGACCGTTGCTGAAGCGCAGATCGCTGTGGCGGAATCCAAGATCCTCACCACCGAGATCGCCATCAATGCCACCAACAAGCTGTTTGAGCTCGCCGGCACGCGCTCGACGCTGGCCGAGCACAATCTCGACCGGCATTGGCGCAACGCCCGCACCCACACGCTGCACGATCCGGTGCGCTGGAAATACGCGATCCTCGGCAACTACTACCTCAACGATGTCAATCCGCCGCTCCATGCCTGGAGCTGAGCGAGGCGCGTCAAGTCACAGAGGACCATTCATGAGCACTGCCACCCCCGACAGGATCAAGGTCCTGTGGTTTCTTCCGACCCATGGCGACAGCCGCTATCTCGGCACCTCCGAGGGGGGCAGGGCGGTCGACTTGCCCTACCTCACCCAGGTCGCCAAGGCGGCCGATGCGATCGGTTACTATGGCGCGCTGCTGCCGACCGGTCGCAGTTGCGAGGACAGCTGGGTCGTGGCTTCGGCGCTGGCGCCGCTGACCCAGCGGCTTCGCTTCCTTGTCGCCGTCCGGCCGGGCCTGCAATCGCCGACGCTCGCCGCGCGCATGACCTCGACGCTCGACCGCATTTCCGGCGGACGCCTGCTGATCAATGTTGTCACGGGCGGCGACCCGGTCGAGAACAAGGGCGACGGCATCTTCCTCAGCCATGACGAGCGCTATGAGGTGACGCGGGAATTCCTCGACATCTACAAGGCCGTGCTGCGCGGCGAAACCGTCGCTTTCGAAGGCAAGCATTTCCGCATCGAGGACGGCCGCCTGCTGTTTCCACCTATTCAGTCGCCACACCCGCCGCTCTATTTCGGCGGCTCGTCAGAGGCAGCCAATGCGGTTGCCGCCGAGCAGATCGAGAAATATTTGACCTGGGGCGAACCACCTGGAGACGTCGCCGCCAAGCTCGACCATGTGCGCGGCCTTGCTGAGAAAGCTGGACGCCAGGTGAGCTTCGGCATCCGGCTGCATGTCATCGTTCGTGAAACCAACGACGAAGCCTGGGCCGATGCCGACCGGCTGATCAGCCGGCTGAACGACAAAACGATAGCCGAGGCGCAGAAGGTGTTCGCGCGCATGGATTCTGTTGGCCAGTCGCGCATGAGTCGCCTGCATGGCGGTCGTCGCGACAAGCTCGAAATCAGTCCCAACCTGTGGGCGGGCGTCGGCCTGGTTCGCGGCGGCGCCGGCACCGCCCTGGTCGGCGATGCGGCCACGGTGGCGGAACGGATCGACGAATACCGGCGTATCGGCATCGATACCTTCATCCTCTCCGGTTATCCGCATCTGGAGGAGGCCTATCGCTTCGGCGAACTGGTGTTGCCGTTGCTGCCGCTCGATCACGAAATCTCGACGCGACCGACGGCCGTGAACATGGGGCCCTTCGGCGAAACGGTGGCCGGAGACCATCGACCGTCGGCACTGCAAGCGAGTCAATCTTGAGCGCCAGAGAATCGGGCAGAGGGCCGGTCGTAGTCATCATCGGCGGCGGCTTTTCCGGTGCGGCGACTGCGTTTCATCTTGCGCGGCTTCTGCCCGCCGGAGCTGCCGATATCGTGGTCGTCGAGCCCCGCGAGGGGCTCGGCTATGGTCTGGCCTATTCGACGCCCGATCCTTCACACCGCATCAATGTGCCGGCGTCGAGGATGACGCTGATCTCCGGCCAGGACAGCCACTTTGCCGACTGGCTGGAGCAAACTGGCGCCACTGCGGACGACCCCGAGGCCATTGCCGCCAATGGAGCGCTCTACCCGCAGCGTCGCGTTTTCGGGCGCTACGTGCAATCCCATCTTCAGCCCTTTCTATTCGGCAAAACGATCCGCCATGTCAGATCCGCGGTCGCGTCAGCCGAACTCAGGGGCGAGGGCTACCACCTGATCCTCGCTGATGGAGGAACGCTCGCAGCGGACGCCCTGGTGATTGCGACGACGCATCCGCCACCGACCTTGCCATTGCCCCTGCAGTCCGTAGCTGGTGCAGCCGGGCTGGTAGCCAATCCCTATGATCTCGAAAAGCTGGAAGCGATAGGACGCTACGACCATGTGCTTGTCGTCGGCACTGGACTGACGTCGGCGGATGTCATCGCAACGCTCGACCGCAATGGCCATCGCGGTCGCATCACAGCACTTTCGCGCCATGGCTACCGGTCGCGAGGCCATGCGGCTACGCATGCCGATCCGATCGGCGACTTCACCGGCCTGCCTTCACGCAGCGCCACCGTGCTGCTCAGGCGTATCAGGTCGACCATCACAACCGCCGCGCAGCAGGGCGAAGGCTGGCACCCGGTGCTCGACGCAGTCCGGCGACAAGGGCAAATCATCTGGCAGGCCCTGCCGCTCGCTGAGCAACGCCGCGTCGTGCGCCATTTGCGCGCGCTGTGGGATGTGCATCGCTTCCGCATAGCTCCGCAGGTCGCAGTCGTGCTCGATCGCCGGCTTGCTGAAGGCACGCTCGCCTATCGCGCTGCATCGATGACTGGCGCCGAGCGGGTCCACGGGCGCGTTGGTGTCACGCTGCGGCCAAGGCGCCAACACACCCAGACGATCGAGACGTTCGACAGAGTGATCGTCACAACCGGGCCGGCGCATGCCGATATTTTCCGGACCAACGCGGCAATAGCCGCTCTCGGGCGAATGGGACTGGTCCGGCTAGACCCGATTGGTCTTGGCTTGGCGACCGACAGCCAAGGCCGTGCGGTCGGGACATCCGGCCGACCGTCCGACAGCATTTTCGTCAGCGGGCCTCTGGCGCGCGGCAGCGTCGGTGAATTGATGGGAATTCCCGAGGTCACCGCGCACGCCGAGCGCATCGCCGATGAAATTCACCAATGGCTAGGATACAGACTGCGTTGCCTCGCAAGGCGTCGTGAAGCTGCAGACACGATGAGCCTGTTCAGATGGCAGTGACGGAACGCATTGCGAAGATGGAAAGCGCTTTCGAGTTGATAAATAGGCCACTGGTCGCGTGGCGCTCCTGGCGCTGTTGGGTTTCTCGCGGATAGGACTTGACGTTGCGAGGTCTGGGGCGGGTCCGTTTGACACTCCCGTCCAGATCCGCTCGACCTCCGAGGTGCCGATCTCCTTCCCAGACTTCGTATCGGCCGCCTGCTTGGCGGCAACCGCAATGATGACGACGACCAGAGACGATCAGCCCATCGCGGCGGGTCGAGAAAGCACTGGGCGGGAAGACGCCTACATCGAGGCCCCCCGCCTTGTGACCGCAGCAAGGGAAAGAATCTGCCGCCGGACATCGACGTCAGTGGTTTAGAGAAGGCGGCTCGGCAGCGAGCTCTGCGTAAACCCAGACGCCTTGAAAATTTGCCGATACACGTGCGTCCGGATTTTGGCGGTGATCTTCACGATGAGCTACAATTTCTAGCGACAGCCGCGCTAGGGGCGAGCCTCCAGCACCATGTTGAACGGCGTCTCCGCGGCGCGACGGAATCGCTTGAAGCCGCCGGCGGTCACCACCTTGCGCAACCTCGCCTCGCCGGCCTGGGCGCCAAGCCCAAGTCCGACTTCCTGCGACAGCGAAGCGGGCGTGCACACGAATGTGGAAGCGGCATAATAGACGCGTCCGACGGAATTGAGGTTCGCCGCTAGATGGTCATGCGCCAACGGCTCGACGATCATCCAGGTGCCATTCGGCTTGAGCGACCCGCGGACATGGGCGGCGGCGCCCTCTGGATCGCCCATGTCGTGAAGGCAATCAAAGAAAGCGACGAGGTCATAAGTGCCGGGATAGGTCTTGGCGGCCGCGACCTCGAAGCGCGTGTTGGCGCCGACGCCGGCTTCCTCGGCCGCCTTTCGGGCACGCTCGATCGAAGCGGAGTGATAATCGAAGCCGACGAAGCGCGAATTGGGGAAAGCACGCGCCATGAGCACGGTCGATGCGCCGTGACCGCATCCGACATCCCCGACCTCCGCGCCGCGTTCGAGCTTCTCGACTACGCCCTCCAGCGCCGGCAGCCAGGAGTCGATCAGGTTGGCATTATAGCCTGGACGGAAGAACCGCTCCGTACCGCGAAACAGACACGCGCTATGATCGTGCCATGCAACGCCCTTGCCGGACTGAAATGCCTGCCTCACCTTTTCTTCATCGAGCCACAGCGCGGACAGGAACTCGAATGCGCCAGCCATGAAGGCCGAGCTATCTTCATCGGCGAACACCGACTCCTGCTCGGCGTTGAGATAGAACTCGTCATTGGCTTCATCGTAGTCGACGTAGCCCGCCGCTGCCTGCCCGGAAAGCCATTCCCTTACAAGGCGTTCCTGGGTGCCGGTCCGTGCCGAAAGTTCGGCGGCCGTCATCTTGCCGCCTTCGCGCAATGCCTTGAACAGGCCGAGCCTGTCCCCCAGCACGACTCCCGCGCCCGTAGCAATCGCGCCGAGATCGCCGACCAATTTCCCCAAGAAGGCGTCCAACTTTTCCTGACTCGCTTCGGGCATCGGAATCTCTCCTTGTGGGCGCGATGTTGCCGACCTTGCACCCCATCATATGGGCAACGATCGGCGCAGGTGATCGCGGATGACGACCACCTCCATGCCGTCGTCGAGCAGGAAATCCGTCACTTTTCCTCGTCGGTAACGGGCGGAGCCGGAGCGGTCGAAGGGCAAACGAGATCGCAGCAGGTATCCTGGGCAGCCCGTCAGACATCGATGGCTCCGGTTGTGGTGACGGGCGATAAGCAAGTTCGCGGCGAAGTGATTGTTCCGCGGCGGCTATATGTTTCGGTGAGGTGATCATGCGTCTTCTTGTTGGTCGGTCGTGCTTGCGGACGACGTGCATGTACTGTGCCAAACGAGGAAACGATTTAAACGCAATCCAGTAGATCTGACTTTGTATCCGACATTGTCGGAAATTGGACACCGCCGAACGCGAAGCGCTCGGGGCTTGTGACGATACTTGCGCGTGCTCCTTCGGAGGAGGATATGATGCGCCTCGAACCGGCCGCGAGGCCTTCCTGCCCTTTAAGGCGCCAGATCAAGTTGAGCGCCCATACCAGTGAGCCGTCCCGTCGCTTAGTCCAACACGTTTTTAGCTTAGCGTCGCGGTCCAGCTCACCGCGCTCTCGCCATCCACCTTCTGCGCGACCCCAGCTAAACACGCTCTGCGATGATTAAGATACCAACCTGGTCCCGGCCGGCCTTGCTTGCCCGCGAAACTTGAGGCGTTCGTCGATCGGATAGAGGCTTCGATTCAGGAGACCTGCTTCGTGATGCGGCCATGATAGGCCGGTCCCTCACCGACTGCCGCGCGCTCGGAAGAGATCGTCAGCATGCCTCGCGGCTTCATGAAGAGGGCAGCGGCGACTACCGGCGAGATAATATGGCCGGTCGCCGGAGCCCGTATCGGGACAGCATCGCCGGCTGGTTGGTGGCGTATGATCGGAGGGCGACCGATGTCCCTGACCTTTCGACGCGGCTCCAGCTTTGCGAGCAGTCGCTCGAGATTCGAGAAACTACCCGTGTAGCCGCGCTGTTTGATACCGTGAAACAGCTGCTCCAGCACTGGCTGAGAAACGCCTCGAAATGTAAGGTGACATCGTGTTCAACGCCGTCCTGCGTCAGTCGGGTGGCGTGTCGAAGAGTCAGCCATTTAGCGATGCTGCGCCAACCATAGCCGGTATGACCGGCGTCGGCACGGGACAAGCTCATCCTTCCGGAGGGCATGAACATTTCGAACACCATCTGCCGCGATTGTCGATGAGCGTGGCGCACCTGGCGCCTGTGCCTTACCTCAATATGCGGACCATCCTGAAATCAGATTGACTTGCGGGCTCCCGATGTCGGGCGAATTGAGAAACTGCACCCCTATTGCCTCATCGACGAATGTTACCAAACGATTTGGCTGGTTGAAGAGCCGGCGTCGTCCAGTCGCCAGGGCCGACCTGCCGCCAGGCTTTTACCGCCATCTGCACCGTCCGCAGGCTTTTGTTCGTGAACCGTGTCTGATCGACCGCGCATGAAAACGTGCGAACTTTCATGGTGGCGCACCACGAAACGCTACTGCAGAGCCAACCGAGCCCGGCCGGCGACGTCAGCAAGGGGCTCTCGTATAAGACAAGCCGGGGTCCGGATTTCTCCCAGATCATCCACGAATTAAATCAAATTCGCCTTTGGATATTGACGATTGCGCGACCCTCACCTCGTAGATGGCCAGCGCGGGCGGCAACTGAGAGGTCATATGACAAGCGATTTTTCCGCCGCGCGAGTGCATCTAGATCGAGCGTATCATTACCTGCGAGGCGATGACCCGATGAGCCAGAGGGGGCGCGAAGCCTTGGATTTGCTGATCGAGGCGGTTGCTGTCGAAGAGTTCAAGCAGCCGCGCCAAAACGCGGAGGTGCTAACGTTTCCGATTAAGCGCCGCTTCTGAGGCGATCTCCATTGTGGCAACCCATCAACATGGTGTGCAAACACCCTCAGAACACTGCCCGTCCGGCTGGAGCCGAGCCTGTCCTCACAACCATCCGAATTGAGCTGCCGTTAGTGTAGGTTTCATCATCGATGTCAGCGGCAGCTATTCCGGAATGGTCGCCGCCCTGCAGTTCCGCCGCGCCGGCGCCAGGTTCCAGTGATCGACGCCGGGCTGCGGCGGACGCTTTTTGCCAGTCATTCGCCTGCTTCCTGCCCCAGGACGACGTCGATCCGGCCAAAATCGCGAACGGTCGCCTGAGCAGCTTTCGCGCTGCGAGACGCTCGCCTGGCACGACGGAACGGCCGAACGGGTGAGGGGAGCCGCGACTCTTTCGGCTTCCGACTCGCCGACGGGCCTCGGCGGAGGGCCGTTGTAATGGACGCCCATGTTTGCCCGCTGCAAAGGCTGCAGAGAACTCTGCCCTGGAGCAGGCGGATCCTTCGCGGACTGTCCCGGCGCGGCGCTGCATTCCATAAGCTTGTTCGTTGGTGGCGACACGCTCCGGGTTGGCCTTGAAGCGCTCCCAGTCGATATAACCCGGATGCAGGTCGGCATCCGCCACTCGGCCATATTATTCACCTTGATCTGCGAGAGGCCGCCGCCCGGCCGGGGACGACCACGCGTTCGACCGTAGAAGAAGGCGCCGGCATATCTCGGTTATGCAGGACCCGGATGCGGCCGTGCTGTGGCGGCGCCCACATGCGTTCGCTGCGGTTCCTGCGCAGTCGTCGCGGGAACAGGATGCCGTTGTCGAGTGTCACCTGCCGCTGACGAGCCTCTCGCCGCTCGGTGTCACCCAGCACTCCCAGCGATAGCGCATCACCCCGGCCGACAAAACCAGATCGCGCACAAGGATCGTCTTGTATCCCTTGAAGCGTGAGTCCGCAGGAGCGCTCTCCGCAACCGTCACCTCGCGGCTCACGCGACCGGCCGTCGCGCTTGGCGCCGCGACGGCGTCGCTTCCCCTCCGGCTGCGTTGCCCATTCCGACGGCTTGGTCGGCTTGTCCGGAGGGCGATCCTTGAGGGTCTGGATCTCGGCGCGCAGCGCCTGGTTCCCGATCTCAAGGCTCTCGACTCGGCCTTGAAGACCGCGCACTAAGCCGATCAGCGCAGCGAACGGCCCGCGGAGCTGAGCAAGCGACAGGCCTTCAAGCGGATTAGTCGGTGGTGGCGTCCGCAAATGGTGAATCACGAACGCGCTCGCCGCAAACCCCCTCCGCCAAATCTGATCCGGTTACGGCTCTCGACGTGACCCAGAGAGCTGGAAGAAGCCTCTGCGAGACTACAAGTGTAACACCATATTGGTTTAGCAGATCAAGCTTCGGTGGTAACCTACGTGGGGTAGAGAAACGACTTTGGAAGCTGAGCAACGGATCGCGATAGCAAACGGACACGTGCAACTGGAAGTTCATCCCGCGACTGGAGGAGCGCTGGCCGAGGAACCCCGTAACCACCTTGACCTTCCAGACGGGCCATTGACCAATGTTGCAGAACGGTTAGTAACCGCTAACCCGCGCGATACAGCACGCGATCTTGAGAGCTTCAAACCTGCGGAGAGGACTGCTTGGCGCGAGTCCCCGAAAAAACCTTTGTCGAAGGAACCATGATGTCCGCTTCCATTGCCCCGCAACCATTTAATCAGCGGAAGAGACTTTTGGTCGTCCAGGCCCTGAGCATAGCGGCGATTGGGTCGCTGCTATTCTCTCGCCCCGGTTGGGATGAAGCATCTAGCCTTCACGAGGTCGTCGAGATGATCGGTTTTGTTCTGATCCTCGTCTGCATATTCGGGAGGTTGTGGAGCATCCTCTATGTCGGGGGGCGGAAGAACAGCGAGTTGGCAGTCAGCGGGCCGTACTCGATCACCCGCAATCCCCTATATCTGTTTTCGACGATCGGAGCATTCGGCATCGGCCTCATGTTCGGATCGCTCATCGTTGCATCCGCTCTGGGGGGGTGCACCTATGCGGTTTTCGGAATGACTGCCCGAAAGGAAGAGACGTTTCTTCGTGACAAATTTGGTCCGGAGTTCGAAGCATATGTGGCAAGGACGCCGCGGTTCTGGCCCAAGCCGTGGCTGCATCAGGACAAGCATCAGCACACGTTCTCCACAAACGCATTAAGAAGCACATTCTTCGATGCCCTCTATTTTCTGGCGATCTTTCCAGCCATCGAAGGCATCGAATACCTCCAGGTAGCTGGCTACCTGCCCACCTTTTTTTGGCTGTTCTGATCCTAAAGACGGAGCAATAAGCTTTGTAGCGTACCAGAACCGCGCCTGTTGCGATTAAGGCAACCCCTGCCCAGTTCGACGACGATGTTGGTTGAGGAATGTCACTACGAACACCGCCACCAGCACGAGGCTCAGTTTGTCGACAGGGGCAACGCGTGCTGCGCCTCCCAAAGTGGAGCGCGCGAAAGTAGCAGATCCACGATGCACCTGTCGCCACCCCGGATTGTCCTGCGTCACGTAATCCTCCAGGCACTCGGGAAGCAGTGCCGCTTGCCGGCAATCCTCGCCCTCGACAAACCGCTTTAGCCCGACTCACCTCGCTGATCGGGAATCACGTTATCAAATCAACGTATTTCCACGACAGGCTGGACCCGTTCCGGCCATTGCCGTTGCCACCACGAAGGGTCTTGCAAGGGATTGTTAAGGTCCTCACACCTCTTGGCGATCACCGGAGCAGACCTGGCATTCCTAAGACGTTGTGGCACGGTGGCTTTGTTAGCGCACAGGTATGGTGGGTGTGGTCCTGGACGGAGGCGCGCGTCGCTTCGGGTTTGGCAGGCGATGCACACCGAACCGGCCGAGTGCCAGCGTGCCGTTGTCAAGAACACTTGGAATGCGGCGTGAAATATCGCGCCAGTGCGAGGCATATTGATAGACGGCTACGGTATCTTCGACCGCGTTGTGGTCCACGGCGCTTTCAGGTTGCACCTCCTCACCCTTCATCTGGACGATTTGCTTCTTGGGCTCAAGGATCGTCGTGCGGCC
>NZ_JBVVQV010000043.1:0-38122 GCF_055811235.1 Mesorhizobium sp. WSM4810
GGCTCAATGCGGAAGCCGCGGATCTTCACCTGGTCGTCGTTGCGGCCTAGGAACTCCAGATTGCCATCCGGCAGATAACGCCCCAGGTCGCCGGTCCGGTACATCCGGGCGCCTGCCTCGTCGCTGAACGGATCGGCCAAAAACCGCTCCGCCGTCAGCTCCGGCTGGTTCAGGTAGCCACGCGCAACCCCCGCCCCGCCGATGTAGAGCTCACCCACCGCCCCGAACGGCACGGGAGCACCATGCCCGTCCAGCAGATACACCCGCGTGTTCGCAATCGGGCGCCCGAGGGGAGGCAATTGGGGCCAGCATGATGGGTCAGCTGCAAGCCGGTGCTCGGCAATGACGTTGATTTCTGTCGACCCGTATTGATTGATCAATCTCGCCTTTGGATGTGCTTCGAAGAACGCCCTAAGCCCTGGAGTGGCCTGCAATTGCTCACCTGCTGTATAGATCTCACTTAGAAAGGGCAGCTGCACTTGCTGCCCGCCCCAGACCTCCGCAAAATGGTTCAATGCTACGAATGGAAGGAAAAGCCGCTCGATCGCCTCCCCCTTCACGAACTCGAGCAAGTCGGAGAAGTCCTTGCGGGTTTCTTCCCGCAAGAGCACGAGCAGTCCACCCTCCTTCCAACAAATGAACAATTCCTGGGAGGACACATCGAAGTTCAGGGTCGCGAATTGAAGTGTGCAAAGTTTTGACGTGCCAACCCCCGCGAGCGAATTCACAAGCGAGCCGTGGGACATTTCGACGCCCTTTGGCGTTCCGGTAGAGCCTGAAGTGTAGATTACATAGGCGAGATGGCGGGATGTGAGGCCAAGCGTGCGCGGGTCCGGGTCCGAAGACGCGCGCTCGGCCCAGGCCGGGGTGGCCGTATCCAGATCGACCACTGTCACATCGGTCAGCACCTCGGGGCCGAGTGCTGCGCGTCCGGCCCCATCGCAAACTAGCAGCCGCGGCGCGGCATCGTCCACAACCTGCCGCAGCCGCGCGCTGGGATAGGCCGGGTCCAGCGGTAGATAGGCGCCGCCCGCCTTGAGGATTGCCAAGACACCGACTACCATGGCCAGGCTGCGCTCAACGCAGATCGCCACCGGCCGGTCCGGCTTGACCCCAAGGGCGATCAGATGATGGGCCAGCCGGTTGGCCCGCGCGTTGAGCTCGCCATAGCTCAGGCGCTCGTCGTCACAGACCACCGCCGCCGCCTCCGGCGCCTGGCGCACCTGCGCCTCGAACAACTCATGGATGCACCGGTTCGAACGATAATCCGCCGCCGTCCGGTTCAGATCCTCCAGCAGATAGGTGCGCTCGGCGGCCGGCAGGATATCGATGCGGCCGACCGACTGCCCCGCATCGGCCATCACGCCACACAACAATGTTTGCAAATGCTGCGTCATACGGTCGATCTGCTCCGGTGCCAATCGACTTGCATCAAAGTGCCATCGAAAGCTCCCATCCAGAGCGCAAACCTCGAATGTCAGCAAATCACCAGATAGGGTTGTCTCAGAACTCGCGTTCGAAGCTAGATCGCCAGCGGCAGAACAGTTATCTGCTGTAATCGTGATGCCAATCGGCCATGGCCGGTGTGATCGTAGTGCCTCCACATCCCGCAATGTCGGGGAGCGCGCGATAAGATCCCGCGCGAAGCTGCCGTGCTCCGTCAGCCGAGCGAATTCGGCCGCCACCGCCCTGCGCACTTCCTCAAAAGTATGTGCAAGATCAATGGTAACTTTGATTGGCACGACAGAGGCGATAAGCATCTCCACCGCTTTCGAACCGGCTTGCGATCTATCCGATGCAGGCGTGCATCCCAGTTGAAGCTCTGCTTCTCCCGTGATGCGGGCGAGATAGATCAGCCAAGCCGTTACCAAGTATTCCGTGCGATCGAGTGGCGACAGCTTAGCCAAAGCACTTGGAATGACCCCCGAACTCGACTGCCATCTGGGCGGCGTCTCAGCTACGGACGACGACACGAAGGGAAGCTGCGATGTTTTAAACTGCTCTAGCCGCCGTCGCCAAAAATACTCTGAAGGGGCCAGCTTTTCATGGGCGGCAGTTATGCTCTGCGCCTGTTCATCGCTTAATATCGGAAGGCGACCACCTTCATTCAGATTCCAGTGTCCCGCCAAGCTCCCTCCGTCACCAATCGCAGTTGCCACCGTACCCTCGTCTGAGTTTCCGGTGAGCGTGGTCAGCGGACGACTTCTCTCAGTCTGTGCGCCTTAGAGGACTACGCATGCATCGTGCCAAAGGTGAAGTCGTTCTCAATGAACATGATAGCAAGAATACTGCTATGTGGCTTATCCGACATCGCCGGACATCGTACCATTGAGCGCGCTTTCAATCGGCACAGGCCTTCCGGAATCTCGCCGAGTGTTCGGCGAAGCAAGCGGAGCCTGGAACATATCACTGTCCACGCGGGCTGCGGCCACGTGGGTAGGGACATCTTCGTGGAAAGCCCCGTTTAATCAATGAAGACCAACGAGAAAGCGGAGCCCATGTGAACGAGACAACGAACAATTTTCCCGCAGAGGTCCGCGCCCCGTGCGGTGCGGACGGGTTGGGTCGCTAAGGTCGATGTTCCTCGCATTGAGCGGCGGTTTGAGATCTGTCGTTTGTTTACTTTGTTCAATATGCCGAGCCTGCCGGGTCGTTGAGCCTGTGGCGCTCGGTTCCGTTGAGGGGCGGGTTGAAGATACTTACGAGGATCAGGTCCTTGTCTCGGCCCCCGCGCAGAAGATGCTTGTCATGCTTATCAAGCACATAGATGTCGCCCTTGCGAATGGGGAAGACATTACCATCCATGTCCTCGACCTCGCCCTCTCCGGCGATGCAGTAGCAGGCTTCAAGATGATTACGGTATTGCAGAAGCGAGACCGTGTTAGCGCGCACTACGGTGTGGCAGATACTAAAGCCCATGCCGTCCTTATCCGTCAGGAGGCGGTGGCTAGTACCATTGCCCCAATCGACGAAGTGATCGGTCGCTTCAACATCCTGCAGGCTACGCACAATCATAGCGCTATCCCCTTTTGTATTCCGCAGCCGAGCCGGAAGTAGGGCGCGTACTACCGTGATGTTGCCACTTCGGCGCGGTACTGCCGCCTGCGTTGCATGTTTCAGAATGCCCTACCGGCCACATGTTTCCCTACTTCGCTGTGCCTCCGACACGAATACAACTCCGCAGCCTGTTAGCTATTGAAGCAAATCTCGTGCCACCCTGGTAGCGGCACATCGATTACGTTCAAATGAATAAGTTGCTGCCCTGCGAGGTCGTTTCAGCGCATCTCGACTGGTGGGTCGGCAAGACCATGGGGAACGGGAATGATCGCAGGCGTAAAGGGACGGCTTTGGGGCCGGAAGCTTCGGGCCGGGAAAACCGGACCCAAGTTGGGCGCAAGCATTGTTGGCCTCCGCCCGGTCAGGCATTCACCGGCTCGGGAAATGCCAATTGATTCTGCTCAACCGCGGCATGCCTAAACGGCCACCTGCGTCCCGATCTCGACCACGCGTCCGGTCGGGATTTGGAAATACTCCGTCGCATCGGCCGCCGTGCGCGCCAGCCCGATGAACAGCTTGTCCTGCCAGGCCGGCATGCCGGAATTGGGCGAGGCCTTGAGTGAGCGCCGCGACAGGAAGAAGGATGTCGTCATGATGTCGAACTTCCAGCCCTGCTTGCGGCAGATCGCCAGCGCGCGCGGGATGTTGGGCTGCTCCATGTAGCCGAAGGTCAGCGTCACCCGCATGAACAGCTCGTTGACCGTTTCCATCTTGACGCGCTCGCTGTCGGGCACGACCGGCTGCGGTGCCGTCACCACCGAAAGGATAACGTTCTGCTCGTGCAGCACCTTGTAGTGCTTCAGGCTGTGCATCAGCGCGGTCGGCGCGCTCAGCGGGTCGCTGGTCAGGAACACCGCGGTGCCCGAGACCAAATGCGGCTTCTTCTTCAGCAGATTGCCGGCAAGGAAATCCAGCGGGATCTCGTTCCGCCGGGTCTTTTCGAACAAATAGCGGGTGCCGCGGATCCAGGTCCACATGGTCAGCACAATAACTGCGGCAATGGCAAGCGAGGACCAGCCCCCTTCAAACACCTTGACTATGTTGGCTGCAAAGAAGCCGGAATCGACGAAGGCGAACACCGCCATCAAGGCGACCGCGACGCCGAGCGGCCATTTCCAGATGCGCGTCATCACAACAAAAAGCAGTATGTTCGTCACCAGCATGTTGCCGGTCACCGAAATACCGTAGGCCGAGGCAAGGCGGCTGGATTCGCCGAAGCCGACCACCAGCAACATCACCACCAGCGCCAGCATCAGGTTGATGCGCGGCAGATAGATCTGGCCCGACTGTTTTTCCGACGTGTGCTGGATGACGAAACGCGGCAGCATATTGAGCTGCACCGCCTGTCTGGTCAGCGAAAAAGCGCCGGAGATCACCGCCTGGCTGGCGATAACGGTCGCCGCCGTCGCCAGCACGACCATCGGAATAAGCGTCCAGCCCTGGTTCATCTCGAAGAAGGGATGACCGACAACGCCGCCATTTGCCAGCACGAAGGCGCCTTGCCCGACATAATTGAGCAACAGACAAGGGAACACGATTGCCAGCCACGCGAGCACGATCGGCTTGCGGCCGAAATGACCGAGGTCGGCATAGAGCGCCTCGGCGCCGGTGACGGCGAGGAAGACCGCACCAACCGTGACGAAGGCGACATCGGGCGAATTGACCAGGAACGACACGATGTAATGCGGGCTGATCGCCAGCAGGATTTCCGGATCGGCGATGATGTGGTTAATGCCGGAAACGCCGATGGCCAGGAACCATAGCGCTGTGACTGGTCCGAACACCAATCCTACGCCGCCGGTGCCAAACCGCTGTACCGCAAACAGGATCGCCAGGATGGCCAGTGTCAGCGGCACCACATAGGGCTGGAAGGTCGGCGTGACGACATTCATACCTTCGACCGCCGACAGCACCGAGATCGCCGGCGTAATGACTGCGTCGCCGAAAAAAAGCGCCGCGCCGACGATGCCGATGCCGAGGATCACCGCCGAGCGCGTCGGGAAACTGTTGCGCGCCAGCGCCATCAGCGACAGCACCCCGCCCTCGCCGCGATTGTCCGCACGGAGCACGAACATGATGTATTTGATGGTGACGGTGATCGTCAGCGACCAGATGATCAGCGAGAGTACGCCGAGGATGTCGCCACGGTTGGCGACGTTGCCACCGGCCGATGCGTGCAACGCCTCGCGGAATGCATAGATCGGGCTGGTGCCGATATCGCCGTAAACCACGCCGAGCGCGCCCAGCATCAGCACTTTTGTGCTGTGCTGCTCGACCTCAGAATGGCTCGATTGTTCGACAGGTTCTGCCTCGTTACCAGTACTGGTAAGGGCCATGGACGACACTCCGATAAGCGGGCGGTGCTCTACGCTTGCTGCACTGCAATATCAAGTGCCGCAACGTAATGTCTGCCGGCATCGCCTGTCGTTGCTCGCCTTGGCAGACTCGCCAGCCCGAAGCCCTACCGACGAGCAATAGCGCATCGGCAGAACCCTCCAACGCCCAGATCAATGAATGGTTCTCGGCCACAGCGCCCCCCGCGATGCGACCGATGGCGACCAGGGGTGTCGGGGCGCACAAGGATGGCGGTTTCCTGATGCCGTTGCTCCAGTGTGATCGCACCGTTGCTGCGCAAGCCATTTACATGCTCGATCCAAGCGAGACGTGGCCAACTCGAACGCAGGGCCAAGCCGCTCACCGGCCGCACTTTGCGGCGCAGATAACGATTCGATCTCCGCGGCGAGATACTGGTTGAAGAAGCGCCGTCTGGAAAGACAGCGGAATGCGGATGGTTCTCGCGCTGACCAGGTCAATCGTTCGAGATCAGATTCGCGAACAATTGTTACCCATGATTGACCTTGCGCAGGCCGCTGAGACGTTGCTGGCATCCATCCCGCCGGACTTGCTAGTGCGGGCTGTCGACGTCTACACGGGACGTCCGCAGCCTCTTACTCGCGGACTTGAAACTGTGGCTGAGCGAGGAGCAGGACCGACGTGCCATGTTGGATCGACTAAAAGGTGACTTTGTGCCGTTACAAATGGCGCGAGTCGCTTTCGCGCATGCCGAGGGGATCGACGTGAGCGAGTTGCAGGAAAAAGCCGTGCAGGTTCTAGGTTTCTTTGTGCGCGAGAGCCCCCCGCAGTTATTTGGCACCTGCGATCGGCTTCTCACCCTGCTGGATGGCGTCGACGGCACCGCTGAACTGATCGCTGCGCTGAAGCGAGGTCGGGAAAGGATCTTCGCGCAGCGAAAAGCGATCGACACCGCGATGAAGCAACCCGATCCGCCGCTCGTCGGATGGAACGCACCATAGGGCGTGAGCCATATCTTTAGTCTCCCGCTTCTTCCACTTCCCGCGTTGGCTATGCAGCGAGGCCGAAAAGTGGCGATGCAGTTCTCCTCATCTCATAAAAAAGCTTTTGATGTAGATCTGCGGGCCATAAGATTCTTGGATGAGATCGATTCTCGGAAGAAGCAATGAGCCGTTCCTCTACGCCGCAAAAAAGAGAGCACCACTTCTACGTATCGATAGCCAAGTTCCTTTTCTATCATCCTGAATATGGCATTGTGTCCGTGAGTGACCCGATAAGGCGCATGGATGCAGAACGGCATGGGCTTAGCCCCGCGTTGTTCTTGAAGGCATCGTCAGCGTTCCTGCCGGCCGGCGGTCGTTTCAATCGGCCAAGCGTCGAAGCGCTCTATCTGGGCCTACCGACTCTTGAGAATACAAGCAGGGATGCCAACAGCACTCCACCCGGCATCCTTGCCGCCTACAAGATCACGCTCGGCCAGGCGGCCGACCTTTCGCAGGGATTCGACCCGGACATCTGGGACAGCGCCCGGCAGGACTGGGATTGTGCCTGGCGCCAGATCGCCCGAATCGACAAGAAGATCCCGCCATCGTGGAAGCTCGCGGACTTGGTCATCACCGCCGGGCCTTCGCGGCATGCTGTTTCCGTCGCTGCGTCACCCCGGACGGCACCAATCTGGTGATCTTTGCGGCCAATCTTGTCGACGGCGACCATGTCGCGGTTCACGATCCCGATCAACGGCTGCCGCACGCCAGTCGTCCTGGCCTGAGTTATCGACTGCCTCTAGGACCGCAACGCGACGACGCCCCCGTCACGACACCTGGTCCTCAACGACATCGACCTCGCCCTCCCTCCCAAACCGGCTGGAATACCGCCGGCCAGCAGCTTTTCTTTCGACAGGAGCCCAGCATCCTCGAGGGCCTCGAAATCCGGCAGTTGGCGCGGCGTGTCGAGCCCGAACTGCGTGAAGCCTGCCGCCTTTGCCCTAAGCTTCGGTGCGACGGCGACAAGCCGCTCCGCCCGCCGGGCAATCTCTGTGGCGAGCCGACATGCCTCGACGGCGCCCTGAACCGGCGCGACGCAGACCGCGCGCTCAAAACTTTCTTCCCCGGGTCGGATGAGCTCGCCGCCGGCGTCGCGAAAAGCCGCAGCAAAGGCCTGCGCCATCACCAGCGGCAGCGGTCGCGGCCAGCGCAGGTTTTGCGCCAGCACCAGGTCGCCCAGCCACCAGGCCAAAAGCTCGGCATCGGGCCGCATGGCGACGACGTGAGCGGCGATCGCGCGGCGGCGAATGGTGCCGGCCGCTGCAACCCCAACAGATTTTCGATGTCCGTGCAAAGGTCGGCGAGCGCCGCGCCGTCCCAAGGGAGCCCCATTCTGTCAACGATCTTTTTGAGCCGATCGGCGCTGACGGCGAGCGGCTGAGCCGCCACCTGCCGCCAGGCGCTAAGCACCGCGCCGGCGGGCACCGGTCGGGCAGAAGTGCCAGGCATCAGGCAGGGCGGCTTCCTCCTCCGCGCGACCGGCGAGCCGCATGCGGGCGGCGGCACAGCGAAGCGCCAGCCGCTGCCGCCAGGCCCCGGGCAGCTGGCTTGCGCGCGGGCCAGCGTGTCGAGCGAAGGCAAGGCGGCCCCGGCCTGGAAAGCGGCGTCGGTGTTGAGGGCCCGCCGTCGGCGGCGAGCGCCCAAGCAGGAACAGAGGGTGGTGCAGAGGAGCTGGCGGTGCGGGATCGAGGCGAATCATGATCTCAAGAGTAAGCGCCGGTGCGCTTCTTGCCAGCATTATCGCGCCAAAACGCACAGGCTGTCGTGCGCGCAAAACGAATGATAATGCATTATCGGTCGTTATCGAGCTTCGATAGGCGGGGCCTTGGGCCGAAAGGTAACTCGGGGCTCCGCTGCTCTCTCCCAACTTCATGCGGCAAGTCACCGCTATGACCCGCAGCAGGCGGGAAGTTATTCTTCGAACTAAACTTTATGGTTGCAAGTTTCTCGCGATATTCACATGATCAGCCCTTGGCTCTGAAGGGTAGAAAACGCTGCCCGCCGAGGAATCGTCTTTTAGCCTTAAATGAAGCCTGACGTGCCGATACCAAACGACTTGGGGGAGATCATGCGTTACGTCATGCGGGCACCAAGTCCGCCAGCAGTCCTTGGAGACTCGCTTGCGGGCGAAAGGCGACAATCCTTCCTTCGGTATCTGCAGCTTGATCCCTTGAAGCGCGAACAGACCCGCGTTCCGATCATGCAGTTCGAGTCACTGGAGATCATGCGTGATCTCTCGCACATGTTCCTGGGGAAATGCGCTTTCTGCGAGCAGGCATCGAAAAGCATGTTCCTACACCGTTTCAGGAATGAACGATGCCGAGCCAACGATCGGCAGCGAGGAGGACGGCCGGGCGCGCGATGCCCATCTTTATTACGGTTGGCTGTCGGATGCCTGGATCAACCTCTATCCGATCTGCGCGGATTGCAGGCCGAAGCGAACCACGTACTTCCCGGTCAAAGGACAGAGGGCGCACATCCCGACGCCGGAAGAATACGCCCGGTTTGTCGAGAATGGCGATGGGAAGTGGCCGGGGCTTGAGCTTGACGAGACACCGCTCCTGGTCGATCCCTGTGCCAGCGATATTGCCCGCCATCTCGTCCCGCGCGACGACGGATCGCTGGAAGCCGCAAGCCCGCAAGGCGAGGAGACGATCAAGCATTTCCGGCTCAATCGGACGCGATTGAGAACCAGGCGAAAGCAGGCATTCGACGACTACGCAAAACTCGAAGGCGATGGGCCGAACGACACCAATGAATTCGTCGGCCTCTGGCGGATGCTGAGGCGTCAGGCCGATGCCGGCGATGCAGAGATCGCAGCGATCACCGCGTCCGCGAATATCGTCGAGGAAGCTGACATCGCTGGAGCACGACCTCGCCTGCAGGAAATCCGGCTGACGAACTTCAAGGCCATCGAGACCCTGTCGATAAAGCTGCCGGCTGCCAGATCCGACCGAACGCATAGCGCAGGCCCTTTTGATCCTTGGTGAGAACGCTACCGGCAAGAGCTCGATCCTGGAGGCGATCGCGCTTGCGCTTGTCGGCGCTGGAGCTCGCCCTGATCTGGTCGAAGAACCGGGTAGCCTGAGGTTGAACCCAAGTTTCATGGGTGCCGAGGACCTACCTCAGAAGTCATCGGCCAAGGTCCAGCTTCAATTCGACAACGGACAGGTCTCGACACTCACGGTCGGCGCCAAGGGCTATTCCCAAACCGGCGAGAACCGGTTGCCCCTGGTCTTCGGCTACGGCGCGTACCGTCATTATGTGCGTGACCTGCATGCCTGGAAACCTTCGCGACCGGTGCTCAGCCTGTTCCATACCGACAGCCTGCTCAGCAATCCGGAGAACTGGCTCCTCGGCCTGCCGCCAACCGAGTACAGGGCCGTCGTCCAGGCACTGGGCGTGATCTTCGGGGCGGCCGAAGAGATCGACGTCATCTATCGCGACGAGGCCAAGGGCCGCTGCTTCGTCGAGATGCAGATCGATGCGTCCGGCAAGAAGAGCAGGACCCCGCTATCGAACGTCTCGTCGGGCTTCCGCACCATTCTCGCATTGTCCTGCGACATCATGCGATGGCTCATGGATCGCGCCATCAATCCCAATTTTAGGACGCTGCCTCGGCGGAGGGGATTGTGCTGATCGACGAGGCGGAGGCCCATCTCCACCCGCGCTGGAAGATCCACATCATGAAGGGCCTGCGCACCGCCTTGCCGTCAATGACCTTCATCGTCACGACCCATGATCCATTGTGCCTCAGGGGAATGCGCGACGGGGAGGTGGTGGTGTTGAGCAAGGTGGCAAGGCAGCGTGGCAGTGGTCAGATCCCGGTAATGGTCGACAGCCTGACGCAGTTGCCGAAGGTGTCGGCACTGACCATCGAGCAACTCCTGACCTCGGACCTGTTCAGCCTTTTTTCCACGGACGATCCCGAGACGGAGGCAAGCCTCGCCCGTCTTGGCGACTATCTCGCGAAGGCCGGAAGTGTGCCGGACCAGGCCGTCCGGGCTGCGATGGACGCGATCCGCAGGCAGGTGGTGGACGCCTTCCGGTCGGCATGAGCGAGGCTGCCCGGCTCGTGCAGGAGGCCGTTGCGGACTACCTTGTCAAGCGGCGCAACTTTGCCGGCAAGCCACGCGAGGACCTGCGCGACGAAACGAAAAAGCGGATCCTGGCCGTCCTGGAGGGCATCTGATGCGGCGCGTCGATCGGGCCCTGGTTTCGGCGCCGGCTGTCCTTGTCGGCGACAAGAGCCGCGGCGGCAAGGAACTGGCGAAGGCGAAGATCTTCTTCGAGGCGAAGGCAAAGGCAGAAGCTGCGGGAGCGGCAGCCGGCGCGCTGGCTCCAGCCACGAAAGCAAGGAAGAAGAAGGAAAAGACGTTCGGTTTTAGCGCCTATTCCGACGAAGCGGTCAAATACGCGCTCGACAAGCTGTTCTTCGGCAAATGCGCCTATTGCGAAAGCCGATATGCCAACCAGGCACCGGTCGATGTCGAACATTACCGGCCGAAGGGACGCATCGCCGGCGTTGCCAATCATCCCGGCTACTGGTGGCTCGCCATGGTATGGGACATACCTGCTGCCGAGCTGCATCGATTGCAATCGCCGGCGTTGGCAGGATTTGCCGAAATTCCCGGTAAGCCTCGCGCAACTGCTGTCGGCGCCCGAGATGCAAGGGGTCAAGGCATCGCTTGGCAAGCAGGATCTATTTCCGATCGCCGGCGCGGACAGGGCGACGGCGGACTTTCCCGGCATCGACGAGCAGCCCGACCTGGTCAACCCCTGCGTGGACGATCCGGAAGAGCACCTGGTGTTCCACATCGACCGCGGTGACCCCCTCGGGCTCGTTCTTCCGGCCTTCAAGGATAACGTCTCCTCGCGGCGTGGCCTAACATCGATCCATGTTTACGGCCTGAACCGCCTCGGATTGGTCCAGGAGCGAACGCGGATGCTGCGCAAGCTCGATTTCCTGAGCCGGTTGATCGACGAAATCGGCAAGATTTCGGAGACGCTGCTTGCCAGCCGCGATAGAAAGAACAAGACGATGGGCGCGCGGCTCGACCTCCTGGTCAACCAGATCCTGGACGAAATCCGCGCGATGGCGGAGCCGGACCAGCCCTATTCGAGCCTCGTGAAGGCTTGGTCGAAGACGCTTAAACCAACTGAGGGAGATGGGACATGAACGCGCCTGAGGGGAGCTGCGACCTCGTCATGAAAGGCGGGATCACCAGTGGGGTGGTTTATCCGAAGGCCGTCGTGAAACTCTCGCACAAGTACCGCTTTCGCAATATCGGCGGCACGTCGGCCGGTGCGATTGCCGCCGTTGTTACGGCTGCGGCCGAATACAGACGCGCGGACGGCGGATTTGAAAAGATCGAGGCGCTTCCAAAGCAGTTGTCGGCGACGCTCCTGGAGAAATTTCAGCCCCGCCCGGAGCTTCGTCCGGTCTTCAATCTGATGCTGGCGGCGATGTCGAAAAGTATCGCGGGCACAGTCTTCGCACTTTTGAAAGGCTACCCAGTGCCAGCGCTTCTGGGTGCCATCCCCGCCATCATTGTTGCCATCATGATCCCGTTCGCCTGGCATTCGATTGCGGCGGCGATCCTCGCTGTCCTACTGTTCCTGTTCCTGCTCGTTCTCCTGCCGGCCGCCACGGCGAGTTTTGTCGCCGCCCGCCATGTCGCCCGCAGGCTTCCGGAGGCCGATTACGGCCTCTGCAACGGAATGACCCAACCTTACACGCTGGCCGGCCATCCCGCCCTGACCGAGTGGCTGGCCGATACGATCGATCGCGTCGCCGGGCGTCCGGCCACCGCCGTGCCGCTCGGGGTCAAGGACCTTCAATCCCGTGAGATCAGGGTGCAGACGGTGACCACCGACATCACCTCGCATCGCCCCTACGTGCTGCCGATGGAGAACAATCTTCATTACTTTTCCGAGCGGGAGTTCCGTGCGCTTTTTCCGGCTCGCGTCGTCGACGCGATGCTGACGACGCCAAAGGAGGGGTCAATCGACCTCTATCCGTTCAAGATCGATAATCTTCCGCTAGTGGTCCTTGCACGTATGAGCCTCAGCTTCCCGGCACTGATCTCGGCCGTGCCGCTATACAGGATCGACTATACGCTGGTCGGCGTCCCCGAACAGGACAGGTTGGTGCGCTGCATGTTCTCCGACGGAGGGCTGTCGTCGAATTTTCCGGTACATTTCTTCGATCGCTTCCTGCCGTCGCGCCCGACTTTTGGCATCTCTCTCGGGGAATATGACCGCCGGCGGGAGAAGCCGGAAAGCACCGGGGAAACCCGGGTATTCCTTCCGACAAAGGCGGGACAGGGGCAACTCCTACCAACGCAAGGCTTTTCCGGCCTGATCGCCTTCGTGTTCGCCCTCTTTGACAGCGCCAAGGACTGGCAGGATTCCCTCCAGTCGATCCTCGCCGGCTATCGCGAACGGATCGCGATGGTCAACCTCAAGCCTGAGGAAGGCGGCCTCAATCTGGACATGCCGCCGGGACGCATAGACCAACTCACCGGCTTAGGCGAACGTGCCGGCGACCTCATCACAAACGATTTCGAACTCAATGAGCACAAGTGGCGTCGATCGCCGCTCTTGGAACAGCGTTTCAGAAGCAACAGCCGCTGGAGAGCTTCGACGACCGTATGCCGAAGAGTCGCAGCCGGATCCGCTCTGTTGCCCGGATGGACTATTGACCGCGACAATTGCAGCCGGACAGTGAAGATGTCTGATCGATAAAGGTCAAGTGTCGCGGTTACGCAGGGGATCGCTGGGGACCAGCGGATGCGGCCCTACCGTCGTCGCGCGCGACGCGGACCGGTTTCGCGCGGCGAACAGCGTCTGGAGGCATCCAGACCACACGCTGACCGACTGTCCGCGTCCTGATATCGTCTGCATACCCGATTTCTTCGTCAATCCGGGCGGGAGCGTCGCCGGGCAATATGAGCCTGAAGCGCGCTGGCTGAAGCGCATGCATGAGGAAGGCGCACTGCTGGCGAGCGCCTGTTCGGGCGCGGTCCTGCTGGGCGAGGCCGGACTTCTCGCGAACCGCGAGGCGATGATCCACTGGGGCTATGTCGACACGCCGACCAACAACTATCCCGGCGTGAAGGTGAAGGTGGAGCGGTCGCTGGTGCTGAGCGGCGAGGCGCAGCGCATCGTCATGGCCGGCGGCGGATCGAGTTGGCAGGATCTCGCGCTCTATCTGATTGCGCGCTTCGTCGGTCTTCGTGAGGCGATCGAGGTGGCCAGGGTCTACATGCTGCAATGGCACGACCTCGGCCAGCAGCCATTCGCCGCGCTCGCGCGCTCGCGTCAGACCAGCGACGCAGTGATCAAGCAAAGTCAACAATGGGCGGAATCGAATTTCCGCAAGTCGGCACCCGTCGCCGTTATGGCACGCCTGTCCGGCTTGCCCGAACGCTCCTTCGCGCGTCGTTTCGCCAAGGCGACGGGCATGAAGGCATTGGACTATGTTCACGCGCTGCGGCTCGAAGAAGCCAAGTGGCTGCTGGAAACGAGCGACGAGGCCGTCGAGGCGATCGCCAATGAAGTCGGCTACGAGGACACGAGTTTCTTCGGGCGCCTGTTCCGCCGCAAGGTCGGTATTACACCGATGCAATATCGCTTGCGCTTCGGGTCGCCGCGCCGGGCGGTTCAAAAGGAATGACCGGGGATAGTCCGCCAGGCAGAACGTTGGTTTCATCATCGGTGAATGTTGGTTTTTGGGTAGCAGGGGCATCAACTCATGCCACGCGACAGCAGGCAACTATGCGAGCTCGTGGATCGTTACGCCCGGCACGACAGCCTTGGCGATCTCGCAAAGATGCTGGTGATGCGTCAGATAAATCACCTGACCCGCACTGGCCATCTCGCCAAACAACCTGAAAACCTCCTCGGACCGGAAATGGTCGAAGGTCTCCATGATGTCGTCGGCAATGAATGGCACAGAGGGTCGAAACTGGGCAAACTCGTAATAACCGGCAAGCCTCAGGGCCAGGTAGAGCTGAAAACGCGCCCCCTTTGAGAGCGCGTCGGCGACCTTGGACTGCCCGTCGCGCTGCAATGCGATGAGGACTTCCCCGCC
Organism: Mesorhizobium sp. WSM4810; assembly: GCF_055811235.1. Classification (NCBI taxonomy): domain Bacteria; kingdom Pseudomonadati; phylum Pseudomonadota; class Alphaproteobacteria; order Hyphomicrobiales; family Phyllobacteriaceae; genus Mesorhizobium; species Mesorhizobium sp. WSM4810. The sequence continues at coordinate 14,509 of NZ_JBVVQV010000043.1, forward strand.
TTTCACAGGTTGGGTGGCAAGCCCCGAATACTGACCGCGCGTGATGAGTGCGAAAGCGTCAGATGCCCGCTTCATCATCCCGGAGCGATGGCGCTCGCGGTACACGCGCAGAGCGTTCCCGGCGGCCATGACGCCCAGTTTCAGCTCGATGTAGCGGACCGCCTTTTCTTCGATTTCCAGAAGAACGGTGCGGCGCTCGGCATCTATGCGCGCAACCGCGCTGTCGCCGCCGATTGCGTCCAGCTTGTCGGCCGCCCGGGTCTGGCGAATAAGCTGCTGTTGTATCGCTTCATCGAGATCCCGAAGCCGCTGCTCACTTTCAGCCTTCTCGACCAGGAGGCTATCGACCTCGACAGAATCCAGCATGGAACGCGCCTGGTCGAAGCCTTCCACCGTGAGCTCAGCCGACAACTGCTCCTCAAGCTCGGCAACGGCAGCGCGCAGACGATCCCTTTCCCGTAGCAACTCGTCGCGTTCCACGACTTCCGACAAGGTGGTGACGCCGAAGGCGGCCAAGACCTCACTTTTGCGTCGCTCATGCGCCGCTGTCTCGAGACTGAGATTGTCACGAGCGTCCTGCAGGCGCTGCAGGTCATTGATGAGGTTTGCCTTCAGCTCTCTGGCGCGATCGGCGCGCTCCAGACGCTCAGCAAGCCGGATGGCCAACTGCTCCGGTTCGTCGCCGTTCGCCGGCTCACCCGCTTCAGCCGCGGCAGCGGTGACCTCGACAATGAAATTGTCTCTGTCTCCCTCCATTTTCTCGATGCGGAGCTGCATGGCATCCCGCTCCTGAATGCTTTTCGACAGCTCAGCCAATTGATCGAGCACGTTGCCGACGCCGGGCGCCGAAATGCCGCTTTCAAGCCAGGTGCCGGCAAGCGCTTCCGTAATCCCGGCCAACCATTCCTCCTCGCGCCTTTCCGCCACGTCTAAAGCCCGCCGTCTGGCGGCCAGGTCCTCCTCTTTCGCGCTCACGGTCTTAAGCGCCTCGGCACGTTCCGCATCGACTTTGAGCTGCCTGTCGAGGAACAGTTCCGCGACGGCCATGGCCGTCTCCACGCTGTCGCCGGGTTCAGAGCCTATGCCGACGCTCGCCAGCGCCCGGATCAACTCCAGCTGGACCTGCTCTCCCTCGTCGGCCGCACGGCGGGCCTTCTTGCGTGCCAACTCGATGTCCTCCCAGGCCGCGAGCGCATCACTGCGGGCAGAGGCACGATCCTCGATCGTTTCGATCAGACGCTCGGGCGAGAATTCCAGGCACTCTGCCAGCAGCTCGCTGGCTACCGCGCGAAGTTCGGAGAGTAGAGCCTGATCGTCCAACTCGATCTGCGCAAGCTGGTCGCGGATACGTGTAATGGTGGCTGTTGTTTCAGCGAGGCTGCGGAGCGTTGTCCGGATCTCGGCGAGCTCCCGCGCGTTGGCCAGCCGAACCGCTCCAACACTGTCGTCACGCGCGAGGACGACCGCGAAATCGTCCGCCGTTTCGCCGCTAAGCTCACCCCGATGCCTGGCCCAGGCCTCATCCCGGGCGCGGCGAATGGCAGAGGCCCCTTCATCGTCGGTTATATCGACCGAGGCTCGAAGCGCATCCAGGCGACCCGAGAGCACGTCGTGACTCTCCTGGTGTTCGGCCAGACGTTCGCAAAGGACAGCCCTGCCCTTTCCCAACTCTGCTGTCCGGGTTTTCCACGCGCCAACCTGCCCAGCACTCGGGACCGGCAGCCTGGTCAACGCCCGGGCATCTCCGGACCAGGGATGCAGGCGAGGGATTGCCGCCTGCCATCGAACCGTGCCCGCGTCCTCCGCCTCGCGCGCCATCCTGACGTCTTTCAGGTGCCCGCTGGCTCGCGCTTTCGACAAAGCTGAGGCCAGCCTTGCCCTGGCAGGTTCGGGTACAGCCCTCTCTTGCCCAACCCGCTCGCGTGCCGCCTGCAGTGCTTCGAGCGCGGCCGCGGCTTCGTTGCGGGCAACGCGCACGCTGGTGGCGATTCCCGATCGCTCCTCGAGCATGGCGCGAACAGCGCCAACGGTGGCAGCAGGCAAAAGCAGGGCAGCGGGATTTGCCTCGGACGACCTTCCAAGGGCGGCAAGGCAAGTCGCCACGGCTTTGTCGAGTATCTGCAGCTCGGTCCTGCGACTTGGCAGGTCCAGCCCTGCGGAGACATACCGCACTTTGCGGTCCGCGAGCCCCCGAACCCGCTCGGAGATTGCCAGGATCGCCTCGTCCACATCGACTGAGGCGATTCTCGTTGTCACGCGCTCGGCATCGTCGATGTTCCCGGACAGCCGCGTTCTCAGGCTGGCGTCGTCATCGATCAGTTCGGCGACGCTACCTGTCCAGGTTCGCAGCGGTGAGGCGATGTCAGGCATCTCGGCAAGCTGGGCTGCCTTGCGCCGGATCTCGGCGAGGATCGGGATCGCGCGAAGATACGTGGCAATCGTGTCAAGCCGAGCCGACAACGATGCCCGTTCGGCAATACTGCGGCCATATTTTTCCGCCGCGTCGAGACGTTCGGCCTCAAGGCTCTCAAAAGTCGAGGCCAAGGTGTCGATCGCGTCCCTGCGTAACTTGAGTTCCGCAAGCCGCTTCTTGAGCAGCGCAAGTTCGGTTCCGTGCGCCTGCTTGCGATAGAGCCCGTCCGCTTCGGCCTCCAGTGCGCTCAGCGTATCGCTCGCATGCCCAAGACCGGCGCTGGCCGTGAACAGGAGCTTGCCCAGGTCGCCGCGCGACTCGAGGATTGATTTTCCGCCTGCTTCCAGCGTCTCGTCGTCCAGCGAGAACATGGTCTCGTATGCATCACGCGACAGACCTGCCAGATGCGCCGTTATCGCCACCTCGCTCACCGGTTGGGCGCTTGCGTTCAGCAACGAGTTGGTGCGCTGCTTCGTGCGCGTGAATGTGTGCTCAGTGCCGGCGAGTTCGAGCACCCCGCCGATACACATCGCGCTGTACTCGTGCAGGAAATTGTAGCGGCTTCGTTCCTCGATGCCGAACAGCAGGTCCAGGTAACCGGAAAAGGCGGTCGACTTGCCGGCCTCGTTCAGCCCGAACACAATATGGAAGTCGGGACCGGCCTGCGGCCTTGGGCCGAAGTCGATCGTCCCGTCGGTGAACTTTCCATAACGAATGAGATCAAGGCGCCGGAGCCTCATTGCGCTCCACCTGCCTTGAGGCGGGCCGTGACCAGGTCGGCACCACTGGCAAGCACCCTGTCGAGGAACAGTTCCAGTCCAGCTTCGTCCCGTCCGGCGAAGTCGCGCCCGTCCGGCGGCAAATCGGCAATCATCTTCTGGACAAGCGCCCTCGCCTCGGCGCGGAAGGCCTCCGACTTGGCATCGGCATGCATGGATTGCGCGAGTTCGAAAATCGGATCAGCGATGCCGTCGGGTGTTTCTGCGCTCTGTGGAGCGAGGTCAAGCTCAAGCTTTTCGACCCATGTGTCGCCCGTCTGTTCCGCCGCCTGCTCGGCTTCGGCGAGCAGCAGGTCCCTGTCGCGGATCAGCGCCCAGGACAAGGGCGTCGCCCCCGTCAGCCCAAGACGGACCACAGCGTGGCGGGATCTCACAGACGCCCGGATGTCTTCGAGCGCGGATCGGACGCGGCCCACGACCTCTGGCCATTCCACCGTGCCGGTCAGGTCGACGCTCGCCCGTTGGAACTGCGCGACACTGGTCAGCTTTTCCTCGATCTCGACGGACCGGTCATCTCGTATCGTGACCAGAGTGACGGATTTCTCTCCGGCCTCGTTGATGTCCCTGCCCTGCGGCATTCCCGGCATCACCACCGTTTTCGCTCCAGGATGGACTTGACGCGCGTGGATGTGCCCAAGTGCCCAATAATCAAAACCATGGCCGTGCAAATCAGCAAGGCTGCAGGGGGCGTAGACGTCATGGCCGGGTGATCCAGCAAGGCTGGTATGCATGATGCCCACATTGACCGCCCCTTTCCGGGCGGCCGGATACTTGGGCAGCAGGCTTTCCGGCGCCTTTGGGTTCGCGAAGCTCAGTCCATGGAACATGACGTCCAGCCCGCCGGCTGTTAGCAGCAGGGACTGGGGACGGCCGCCGAAGATCGTCACAGTGTCGGGAAAGACGAGCTGTTTCGATATCCGCGACAGGGCGTCGTGATTGCCGCGGATCTTGAAAACCCTGATGCCGGCCTGGTGGAGGCGTGTCATTTGCGAGGCAAGGAACCGGGCCGTTTTCATCGAAGTCTGATCGCCATCATAGAGATCGCCGGCAATGACGAGCGCATCGACGCGCTCGGCAAGGCAGAGATCTACTATCGAGACAAACGCCTGGCGACTGGCGTCGCCGACGAGTTTGGCAAGTTCAGGGTTTCGCAGCGCCAGCGAACGCAGCGGCGAGTCGAGATGAATGTCGGCCGTGTGTACGAATCGAAATGCCATTCGGGTCTCCGCCCACAGAGCATAGAGGGGTTCGGCCGCGGCTCGATGCAAAAATTCCAGGATACGCGCTGTTGGCTGTCCAGAAAGTGCGCAATCACTTACGCTTCTTTTTCGCCTCTATCTGCATCGCGTCTACTCTCGCGATCACTTTTTCCAGATCGTCTGGTTCGGGCATACCACCACCAAACTCGTCGGACGTGGAGTGAGCATCAATGAGCCGAGAGATGTCTTCCTGCAACAGGCATATCTCGTCAACGACCTCGTTCGTCCAGGCGATATCCTTCAAGTTGCCGATTTTGACCTGTTCGTCCCATCGCTTGACGGTGCCCTTGAAAACATCGCGGATGATGATTTCTTCGAGAGTCTGCCGTAGCGCCGATGCGCCGGCACGCACATTGTCTACCCTTGTCTGCCCTATGGCTTGTCTCGCCTTGGCGAGGGATTCCTTTGCGCGCTGTGGTGTCTTATATGCATCGGAGCCTGCCGGGCAGTCATCAAGTTTGACATGCCCTGGCGCATTGTCGCTGCCCCGGTCCACCCAATGGGTGGAGAGTTCAATATTGTTCTCCTTTGCCACATCCATAAGCTTGCTCAGAAACACCAGGTCGTGGGTAAAGACGATAACTTGCCTGACTTTTGCTTCGCGCGCGAGACGTTCCGCGATCTTTCGCTTGCGCCGGTGATCAAGTGATGTGACGGGATCATCAAGGACGATCCCTGCCGAAGATGGGTTCAAATTTACTTCTGTCAGAAAGTCGGCAAGGGCTACTGCCCGCTGCTCGCCTTCGCTCAAAATCTCGTTCGGTTTGTGACCGCCCTGCATTTGCAGGCCGCGCATTGTCTTGCCAGCACTACCTCTGGCTTTAAACTCGATGGGCAGAACGGCATCTAGGTCGCTACACTCTTGCTTGAGCCGGTCCTTGTAATTTCCCTCTATCAGCGTCTGGAAAAGGTCTTTTTGCTTTTCGGTGACAAAGCGTGTGGTCAGCGACCTTTTGGTTGTCGCTGCCTTATCGATCCATTTCTGACTGTCTACATAGGCGCACACATCCTCGATGTTCTGCGACAGAACCTGCCGATGGCGCAGTAGGATATGCTCTGCCTGCCGGGCTGACAGCGCCGCTTCGACAGAATTTTCATTTAGGTGATTGATCTCGTTATCCAGCGTCTGCCGGCAGGCGTCGATAGCGGCGCCCGGGGCTGCGATATTACCTTCCAGCAAGGACTCACTACGGCGCTCAAGGTAGGCGACAATCTGGTCACGGCGAGTGGCAAGTTGCGCTGCGAATTCATCGATGGTGCGAACAAGCGCGGGTACGACCTTCACGAGATCGGCGCGCATCCGCCCCTCTGCAGGCAGGAGCAAAAGGTCCAATTTCTTCAAGCGTTCGACCGTCGCGTCGAGTGCGGCGTTAGCTTTCTCGGCCGCTACACGCGCTTCGTCGTCAAAGAAGCTCCAGAAACGTTTTATGAGTGACGCGGACGGCTCGTCCAAGGGCCTATGGCAGAGCAGGCAAGGGTCACCAGTTTGCGGATAGGATTCCTTCTCTTCCCTTCCCAACTGCCGTGCCGATTTTGCGAAGGTCTCCCATGTGTTGCTGCCGGTCTTTTTGAGATCAGCGCTGCCCACACCACCCAGAGATGCCGCCATCGCGGCGGCGATCTTTAATTTCAATGCATTGACCTGCTCTGCGTAAGCCTTACGGGCGTCATCGCCCAACTCGTGCGGCAGTCCCGCCGCCCTCTTCTTCAGGTCATCGATATCTTTCTTCGCATCCTCGCGCTGCTTGATGAGGTCGGCAGGCGATTTAGATTTCAGCTCAGCAATCTGGGTGTCGATCTCAGCAAGGCGCTGTGCCTCCGTCTCACCGTAAACAGCGAGCTTGCGCAGCGCCGCTGCATCGGTGTTCTTCGACAGATTACTGATGTCGGTCTTGATCGCGCTCTCGCCGATGAAGATATTGACGAACTTGTTTTCGGACCGGCGCTTAGCGATATCGTCATCAAGACGCCTAGAAATGGCCTCTATGACGCGGACCACTTCATCGAAAACGTCGAACCCTGCGGGCTGAAAACCCAATGGGGTTTCCTGGGCAAGGTGGACGGTGGCTATAGCTGAGTCGAAAACGCTGACCCGGCGCAGGACCGGATGCTCTGTCCCGTGCGTGGCCGAAAGAGTCTCATCCTGCCCCTGTCCGCGCCTGATCATGATATCGGCGCTGGCCGGAACCACTTCGGCCTTAGTATCGTAGACGTTGGGGTGAAATCTTCTGGCGTGACCGGCTGAAACAGGCGGCGGACAATATTCTGGCAAATCCGCTTTTGCCTGCGCCGTTGTGCCCGTAGATGATGGTCAAGCCGTTGCCGAAGTGCAACTCGGCGGTACCGGGGATTGCGTTTATGCTGACAGGGTTTTTGATCCCGGCGATGATAAGGGGACTCGAGTCTGTGCTGTCGGGCCGACCGGTAATGGAATCGGGAATAGCGGGAAGCGGCGCTGTGTCAGTGCTGAGCAACACACCTCTCAGATAGATCTTGTAGGCTTCGCCAATCCGCTCATCTGAAAGCTTGCCGTCCCGCACTGCATAGGAGACCATGAATTTTTGCCAACCGGGAAGTGATTTTCCCCAACGGTCGAGCGCCTCCCAAATACTGACCGTCTTAGCGAGCGGGCGCGAAATGGCAGCCTCCTGCATCGGGCCCAATCCTTTTCATTAGCGCAAACAGGCGAGGCAGATGCCGGTTCGCAGAAATTGCCACATAAAAATAGAGCATAATTCAATGACGCTTCTGGAGAGATCCGAGGGCATAGCTGAATAAATTCCGCTATTGGTCGGCTAATCTCCCACCGCCCTGCGGTAAGCGCGTTCGAAGCGCTCCTGAGTCACGCTTCGAAATCGGCCCAGTTCAAAGTGCTGCGCCATGCGACGGACGGTTTCATCACGATCTCCGCCATCCTTGGCGAAGCGCAGCGCAAGCGAGGCGAGTTCGCATACCAGCGGATTCAGTCCAGCCTGCTCAAGGCAGGCCGCGTACATAAGTGCGATGTCGAGGCAAGTTCCGGTTCGTCGTTCCAGAAGATCACTCGGGCTCCTTACCTTTTGGCCAGATCTCTCGAAACTGGAAGGAGGGAGAACATAAGTGAGCCCATGCCTCGCGATAGCGGACCAAATCGCGCTTGCAAGTTCCCAGCTTCGCTCTTTCGTGCCGGCTTTGTATCCGTCTATAGCCGCATCTTTGCCTGACGCACTCAGTTTCGACGCTGCATCATGCAACACGACGTCAATCGCGGGATCGTTTGGACGCACAAACGCAGCCAGCAATTCGGGCGCTGCACCTGTTCCGCCCCAATGTGATGGTGGATGGAGGTGAATATCGGATTGCTGTCTGGCGAGACCTTCCTTGCCTTCCCAGACAGAAAGCACAAGCGACCCGAGCAACCCCTCTCGTAATTGACGCAAGAAACCAGCATCGAGTTTCAGATCAACAGACGATATTCGACGAGGAGAATTGTTGCCTATTCCATCGATGCGGATGACAAGTGGAGCAGCGAATGCGGGCTCACTTTCAATCCGCAATTCAATTTCGGAAACATCTCTGCCAAGGTCGTTTCGAAGCTCGATCTCGTTGACGAGCGCTATTTCGTTCTGATGGAACGCGACGCTTAGATGGTTTGCGATCGACGCCGAAACCGAAAAAACTGAATCCATACACATTAGCCCCCAACCCGAAACACTATTGGGTCCAGGAAGCGATGTCGATAGACTGACGTCGTGCCTAGAAATTTCTCCTGTGTACGAGCTCAGCGGCGCAGGCTAATCTTCCAGATCCCAAGGCCTTACCTACTGACGTCGCGATATGTCAATGAGACGGAAAACGGCGAAAGCTAGTCGCCGTTTGCCACGATCCCTGTTGGCACGCTTTCCAAATCACATAGTCGACTGCGGAGACGCTGTCCTCAATTGCCTCGAACATCTTGTCCAGTCTCTCCAGGCTGATCCCGTCCACCCTGAACTCCCATGATCCCGCGCAGCTCGGCCGCCCCGCCGGCGACCGTTCCACAAAGCGCCTCCCTTCCCAGCTCAAACCAGGTTCGCGACCATAGCAGCTTGCGTGCACCACCGGAAATTTACCAATGTCCCTGCTATGTATGGCTGCATCATTATTTCGGAGGACCGGCCGGGAATGACTGACGACATGATCGAACAATTCATCGACGAATGGCGCCACACCGGAGGGTCCGAGCTCGCCAATACACAGAGCTTCATAAATGGCTTGTGTGCTTTCCTGGAGTGTCACCGCCGAATGGAAGCCGGGCCGACGATGTGCAGAACGACTATGTGTTCGAGCGGCGAGTCTTCCAGGACAACGGCGACGGAACGACCAGCTTCGGGCGGATCGACTGCTACAAGCGAGGCTGTTTCGTCCTAGAGGCTAAGCAAGGTTCCGAGGGCGACCGCGCGGCCGCAGAACGCAACGAGCTGGATCTGGATCTCTTCGGGCAAACCGCTGCCGTGCGCGTAAAGCGCGGAACAGCTAGGCGAGGCACCCCCGGCTGGGTCAAGGCCATGACACAAGCGAAGGGCCAGGCCGAACGTTACGCGAAAGCTCTGCCCGTCGATCATGGCTGGCCCCCGTTCCTGCTGGTCTGCGACGTCGGCTATTGCATCGAGGTCTACGCAGACTTCACCTGCACCGGGAAGGCTTACACGCAGTTTCCGAACCGCAGTAGCTACCGCGTCATGCTGGACGACCTTCGCGACCCGGCCGTTCGCAAGCGGCTGGCGGCGATGTGGACTGCGCCGCTCAGCCTGGATCCGTCCAAGGAAGCCCTTAAGGTCACGCGTCAGATCGGCGATCTGCTTGCGACGCTGGCGCGCCGCCTGGAAGACCGCGGCCATGAGGCGTCGAAGACGTCCGCATTCCTCATGCGGCTGCTGTTCACGATGTTCGCTGAGGATACGAACCTAATCCCGAAGGACTCCTTCAAAGGCCTATTGAAGCGCCAAAGGGGGAGGCCGGAGCTGCTGCAGGACCAACTCGCTGAACTTTGGTCGAAGATGGATACCAGCGGCTTCGTTGGAGCGCTGGGCGCCGCCGGTGAGCGAGTGCGCCAGTTCAACGGCTATCTGTTCAAAGACCACGAAGCCCTGCCGCTAGACGCGGAAGAGCTGGAGGTGCTCATCAGAGCTGCGGAGGCGAAGTGGACCCAAGTCGAGCCCGCAATCTTTGGAACGCTGCTGGAGCGGGCGCTGAATCCTAAGGAGCGGGCGAAGCTCGGCGCGCACTTCACGCCGCCCGCTTCCGTAGAGCGCCTGGTCGTCCCTACTATTATGGACCCACTTCGGAACGAATGGGCCGGCGTCAAGACGGCGGTCGTCGGCCTGCTCGACCAGGACCGGCGGAGCGAAGCGGCTAAGATCGTGCAGGGGTTCCACCGAAAGCTTGCGAAGACACTCGTGCTGGATCCCGCATGTGGGACCGGCAACTTCCTGTACGTAGCAATGGCGAAAATGAAGGAGCTCGAAGCTGAGGTAATCGAGATGGCCGTGGCGCTTGGCGGGTACCAAGACGTCCTGGAAATCACCGGCCGGACGATCACGCCTGAGAATTTCCTCGGCATCGAGGTGAACCCACGAGCTGCAGCCATCGCCCAGCTGGTCCTATGGATTGGTTACCTGCAATGGCATTTCCGCACTGCCGGGGCCGAAAAGATGCCTCCCGAGCCGATCCTGCGCGACGTTCAGACGATCGAGACGAGAGACGCGGTGATCGATTGGGACAGCAAGGCCCTGGCAACGGACGAGCAAGGCGCGCCGATCACGGTTTGGCACGGCGTCACTGTCAAGCCCCACGGCACAACCGGCGAATTCGTCCCTGACGAAATGGGGCGTGTCGAAACCTACCACTATGTTCGACCTCGGGCGACGAAATGGCCTCGAGCGGACTTCATCGTGGGCAACCCACCGTTCATCGGTAACAAGAAGATGCGAAAACGACTCGGTACTGGCTACACGAGGGCGGTCCGTTCTGCCTATCCGGCGCTGTCCCAGGAAATTGACTTCGTCATGTACTGGTGGGATCACGCCGCCGAGCTGGTGGCGTCGGGGCGTGTGCGTCGGGCGGGGCTGATCACCACCAAGACCATCGCTCAGGCGAGCAACCGGCCGGTTCTGCGTGGCCGGATAAATGATCGCAAGCATCCGGTGCACTTGGTTTTCGCAATCCCGAACCATCCGTGGCACGACACCGAAACGACGGCGGCCGTGCGGATCGCAATGACCGTGATCGCAAAGGGAGCAGCCGAGGGCACGCTGGCTTGCGTGCAAAACGAGCGCCGCGTCCGCCGCGAGTCGGTGTTCGACCTAATGGAGTCGCGCGGCGCGATCCAAATCGATCTCTCGATCGGCGCGGCGGTCGCGGCCGCAGCTCCGCTCGCGAGCAACGCCAAGCTCTCTTGGATGGGCATGAAGATGTCCGGAGATGGCTTTAGGATCGACGCCTCGACTCGTGCCCGCTTTGAAAGCGAGAGTTTCCCGACCGAACGCATGCCTCGCATCGTCGCTGGGTCAGACATCACAGACCCACCCAGTTGCTTCTTTGCGATCGATTGTTTTGGGCTACCGCAAGCTCAACTACGCGACCGCTATCCCGGCGTGTACCAACACCTGTTTGACCGCGTGAAGCCGGAGCGCGATCACAACGATCGCCCCGCCTATCGGGAAAAGTGGTGGCTGTTCGCGGAGCCGCGCCCGCACCTGAGGAGGTCAATTGCCGGCCTCAGCCGGTTCATCGTCACGTCCGAGACCTCCAAGCATCGGATTTTCCGGTTCCTGCAGGCGCACGGGGCCATCATCGACGGCTCGGTGATCGCGATCGCGTCTGACGACGCTTTCGTCCTCGGCGTGTTATCGTCTCGGGTTCACCGCACTTGGGCCGAGCGCGCTGGTGGACGTCAGGGCGCCGGCAACGATCCGCGTTACCAGAACGAGGTCTGTTTCGAGCCTTTCCCATTCCCGATCGTTGAGGATGACGGACTCAAGGCTCGGATCAGCGGGGCGGCAGAAACAATGGATCGACTGCACCGCGGCCTTCTGGCCGACCACCCGGACCTGACGCTCACGGACGCACACAACGTGATTCACACGCTGCGGACAGGAGGTGCGCTGAACCCCAAGGAACGAGGGGTGTACGAGCGCGCGCACCTGAGGGTGCTCCAGCATTACATCGACGAAATCGATCAAGCCGTCTGCGACGCGTACGGATTGGCACCCAACGCGAGCGACGAAGCCATCCTCGAGTTCTTGGTCGCCCTCAATTCCGATCGCGCGCTCGAGGAGGCGAAGGGCGCCGTTCGCTACATCCGGCCGGAGTTCCAGGTGAGCGCGGCCACGATCGAGCGACCGCGCCGGCTGGAGCTGGAAACCTGGGACGCCGCTGGGGTGCGGGCGGCGCTGCAGTGGCCCGATACGTTGCCTGAGCAGGTCGTCTCGATCGGGAGCGTGCTCTCGGATGCGGGCAAGCCGCTCACCGCCGCCGATGTGGCGCGAGCCTTCGTAGGTAAACGGGCATCGACAGTTCTGCCGGTCCTGGACGCACTCGCGGCCATAGGCCAAGCGCGTCGACTGAATGACGGCCGATACGCAGCTTAGCTTAGTCGCTGTCTCGGAGGCCATCTTGCACGGGAGCCAAGGCCCTCCAGCTGCCGGCGGGCGGCATCTCATGGGACGCCTTCACGCGGGCGGATACTCATCGATATGCACCGGCGTGTCGATCGTTCGACCAGGGACAAAATAGCCGAGTTCCTGTCGCAACTGCTCGGCTTTGGAGACCGCCTCAGCGGACCAGGCGTGAGTGTCCATCAGTAGGAAATCCTCCGAGGACCCCTCTACTCCTCGCGCATCTAGCGCCATCCCGACGATGTAGCGTTTGTCCGGCTTTACAGCCTTGGCCGCAATACAGCGGCTACGCAGGGCGAACCCTCGATCCTCGCGGTAGGCAGTGTATTCCGCCCTCGGCGCGCCTTTTCCGATATAGAGGACGTAGTTCACGTCCGGCTGACCTGACTCCAGAAGCGTGCCGATCGCGTGCCGGCGCGCGCGATCCGCCCGATCCAAGATATGGCTGGAAAGAACACGACGGAAGAACCTGGTTTCACCAGCCATGATGCGCACAATGCGCTCGTAGTCCGACATTGCCAGATCATTCCCGAATTCCAATGTTTCGGCTAGGTAGTGGCCGGTAAGGTGTTCGATCAGCCGATCCCAGAACACACTGATCCCGTTTTCGGCGCGGCCCCGGAGAAAAGCCTCGTCGGCTTCTACCTTAGGCCAGAGTTTGGGGTCGAGCCGAAAGGGTCCGTCCGAGGGCGGGAAGCTCCGATTGTTCCAAAGGTAATAAGCCATAATGTCCAGTTCGGATTCGGCAAACTGAAACCGACCCTCGTCGAAAAGTTCGATCTTGGCATAGTGGACGAAGTCCGCCGCAGTCGTTAACTCGCGGAGCACTATCTTGAGACTCTCCTCGTCAAAAACGTGCACCCAGCCTTTCGCTTCCGCAATGCGGCCAACAGTGAAAGGCTGGGTGTCATTCTGAACGGTGGTTGAGATGGTCAGGCCGCGTCGTCCGGTCTCCGCCTGTCCGCGTTCTGCGGAGCCGAGTGCCACGCAGATCCGATGGATGCGCATATCCTCCGCGGCAGGAATTGTGATCGGAATTGGGGTTGTGCAGGCGCTGTCGAGGAAGACTCTATTCGGGTGCTCACGCAACCAGCGCTCAGCGCCGCTGACCTGCTTGGCGGAGGCGGCTATGGACTTGCGATACCAACGCGGCCAGTCGACTGCCAGGTCGCCGCTATCAGAGAGCTCACAGGACTTGTCGGAAAAGATTAGCACATCGTTGCCGAATACCACGACGAGGTCTGCCAGCTCTTTGGCAGGCTTATGATAAAGGTTTGGATAGGTCCAAAGTTTCAGAAATGAATTGTCGCAGAGATCCGCGAGGATCCTCTCGGACGGCGTCAGACCTTCGGAGCGCTTAAACCTCATGCAGTCTCTCTCTGCATTAAGATGGGAGGCCGGACCAGCGAATGTACGGGCCGTTCGGCATGATGCTCTCTAATTGCATATTGGGCCCTCTTCAAGGTGCACACACACACGCGCGCCCTTGCGGTGCCTCTAAATCCGGCTAGCAGCCGATCAAGGCAGAAGTCTCTATCCCGTATCATTGAAGCCCGATCTTCAGGTCGCGCAGCACCGCGGCAAGCCCTGCCTCTTTGAGCAGTGGGTTGTGTGCAGTTGCGCGAAGCTTCGGAATCGCCCGATCGTAGATCGCCAGATTTGTCTCACCGTTCAGCCGCGATGGGTAAATGATCCCATCTGGCTGCGCCGGGTGCTCGTGAATCGCGAGCGACCATCGGCGCGCCAAGCTCTGCTTCGAACCGCGCGCGACATCGCTGGGAATGCCCATTCGCAAGGGGCCGTCGCCCCGCAGGTCGACGAGCGTCAACGCCGCGGCCACCTCAACCAACGCATAGCTGCGCACGGTGAAGTCCCGTTCGTCGAGGAGCAAATCGCCGACACGACCATCGCCCTGATCACGCAGCACCGCCTCGACAAAGCAGACCTTCAAGTTGCTGCCAAGATATAGGACGCCGAAGCGATTGGCCGTCATACGGCGGCGAGGATCGCTGAATCGGCTCGGGCTCTTGCCGAATCCTAGCGGATTCTTGAAGCGCGTGAAAAAGACGCGTCCAAACTGCGCACCGGCATCGACTGTCGCGCTATCCAGCGCGACAGTCGCGAACTCTGATGGAGGATCTAGCCCGGGCACTCAGGCGAAGGTACCGTCGGCAATGCTGTCGGCAACGGCTAGCGCCTCATCCGTTTTGCCGCGCCGCAACGCCTCACGACCAGTCATACCGTCGAGCTCTGGATGGGACTGGACGAGAAAACGATACACCGACCAGGGGCCGCCGCCGAGCCGCTCAAAGAGATGCGGAAGGGCCGCAAACGGCTTTCCGTCCTCGCCGACTTGCCAGGCTGGAAAGCGAAAGCCGCGCTTGGCACCATCGAGACCCAGCACCTGGTGGTTTTGCCGTTTGGTGTTGACCGTCATTCGACTGGTGCCTAGCAACATGGCGAACTTATCCGCGCTCAGCATGTCCTCTCGAGCGAGGATCGTTGCGGCGTGCACCTTACCGCGCGCACGTGCCTCATCGAGCGCTGCCGCCAAATCGTCGGCGTTATCTGCTACCGGCTCTTCTATCGGAATGACGGTAGTGTCGCCCGTTGGGTCAACCTTGACGCGGAAAATCACCGCTCGACCCGCCGCTTGGCTTTCGGCCATCGCCTTGCCATATCCGGCCAGTAGTGCCTTCACCTTGGCCGGCTTTGCCGAAATCACCTCGACAATGTTGCGCGGCGCACGGAAAGTGACGCCGGCCACGCCCTTAGGCAACGCCGCGCCTGCATTCGTCATGATCGCGGTCGTGAGCATCGCCTGCGAAGAATGTCCTGTCGACCGCTTGGGGCCGCGCCGGCTCGGTTTGGTCTTGACGTTAGCCATGTCGCACCTCTTGCTCCCCAATATGGCGTCTTCCGTCAATCTCGTCAAGTTTGTAAATCTCGTATAATCACGCTTCCGTCAATCTGAGGCCTACGTGCTTTGACAACACACGAAGGACGATCAACTCGGCTCTACTAACAGAACACTTGACGAACATCCAACACAACGATATTGTTGGGTTATGCTTCCTGATGCCGATTCATCGACCGGCTACCTTCCTTCTGGGGTTCACGACGCCCCGTGGAATGAGGTCGCGCCGCGGTTCAGCGCCAACGGCCACCGGACCCGTCTCGTCCGAGGTCTGTTGGCGGCGCTGCAGAATCTTGCGGGCGCGGGCTGCCGATCGGTGCTCCTCGACGGAAGCTTTGTTTCTCAAAAGGCGCTGCCGGAGGACTATGACGGAGCTTGGAACACTCAAGGGGTCGACCCCTATCGCCTCGACCCCGTATTGCTCGATTTCACGAACGGCCGGGCGGCCATGAAATCCAAATACCTGGGCGAGCTATTTCCGGCGAACTTATTCGCCGCCCCGGGCGTGCTCTACCGCGACTTCTTCATGAAGGATCGCAACGGGGTGCCCAAGGGCGTCGTTAACATCGATCTGGGGAGTCTGCCATGATTAGCAACGAACGGCAGTACAAGATCACGCGGAGCGAAGCCGATCGCTTTCGCAAGGCTATCGGCGAGCTCGCCAATGGTCCTGCGCGCGACGATGTGCATCCTCGCCTTCTGCAGGCGGAGCGTGAAGCGATGGAAAGCCAGCTTGCCGACTTGCAGGCGGAAATCGCCGAGTATGATCGCCTCAAGTCCGCCGACCTCTCGATGATCTCTATCAACTCGTTCGACGAACTGGCCGATGGGCTTATCCAGGCGCGTATCGCGGGTAGGCTCAGCCAAAAGGACCTCGCCGAGCGCCTCGGTCTCAAGGAACAGCAGGTCCAGCGCTACGAAGCCGAGCGCTACGCTTCTGCCAGCTATCAGCGCTTGCGCGAAATCGCCAACGCGCTCGGTGTGCGCATCAAGAACGATATCCTTCTGCCTGTAGCGCCGGATGGTTTTGCAGGGCTTGTCAGTAAGCTGCGTCAGGTCGGGCTCGACCGCGAGTTTCTATTGACGCGGTTGCTGCCGTCAGCCGATGCCGCGCGCGCCAGCGGCGAGGTCGGAAGCGAGGACGACGACTATGCCTTGACTGCCAAGGCTGGCGCGGTCCTCGAGCGGGTATTCGGTTGGACGCGAGACAATGTCTTCGGAGCGCAGGCTCTCGTCGCTCCGCGCTTCGCCGCGGCTGAAGCACGTTTCAAGATGCCTGCCAATCGCGCCCAGGCTGCGACCAGCCTCTATGCGGCCTACGCGAACTATCTCGTCGTCGTCGCACTCAAAGGCGCCCGATCGCTTCCTAAGACGGAAATCCCGACCGACGCGGCGGCCATGCATCGGTATATCCTTAGGAGCCATAACACTGTCGATCTCAAGAGCGCGCTCCATACCGCCTGGGACTTGGGCGTCGTCGTCCTACCGTTGCGCGACCGCGGCACCTTTCATGGCGCATGCTGGCGTTACGAAGGCCGCAATGCAGTGGTACTAAAACAGACCTCGCACCACGAGGCGCGGTGGTTGTTCGATCTTCTGCACGAGCTCTTCCATGCCAGCCAGCGACCCGAGGCAGAGACGTTGGAGCTGATTGAGGCCGACGAGACTTCTTCCGATCGACGTAACTCCGACGAGGAGATCGCCGCCAGCCAATTTGCCGGAGAAGTCGTTCTGGACGGAAAGGCCGAAACCCTGGCTCAGGCCTGCGTTCAAGCCGCTCGCAATTCCGTCGAGCGACTCAAGAGCGTCGTTCCAGTGATCGCGGCAAAGAACTCGGTCGGCGTGGGCGCGCTCGCGAACTACCTCGCATTCCGTCTGTCGTGGCAGGGTGTAAACTGGTGGGGGGCAGCCGCAAACTTGCAAGCCGACGACGGCGATCCGTGGACGATCGCACGCGACGTCTTCGTCGAACGCTTTCCGTACGACATCGACAACGAGCTCGATCGACAACTGCTCGATCGGGCGCTTCATTGAGGTTTTCCCATGGTTGAGTTCCAGAAACCCCCGCCGCTCAACATCAAGTGCACGTCGACCGACTGCGACAACGACCTTCATTGTTTCAAGCAGCTGAAGAGGATGACGCCCGACCAGCGCGGCAAATGCCGAGCCTGCGGAGTGGACCTGGTCGATTGGAAGCGGCTGCATCGCCGCGACAAGGGTGATGCAGCGCACACTTTCGTTGCGCTCCAGCACGAACTGATCCGTCACCACTTCTTCCATCGCCCAGTCGACGACGTCGCGATGCGCCATGCCCAGCGCAAAGGCCGCGACGCGCTAAAGGAAGCGGCGAGAGACCGTCTTGGCAAGTATCTCGCCGTAGCAGAGCCGCCCCGTGACGGTTACCAGACGCCGCTTGAGGGCAATGCTATTTACTATGCGCAGCACGCAACGGCCACATGCTGCCGGACTTGCCTCGAATATTGGCACGATATCCCGAAGGGCCGCCACCTGACGCCGGAGGAGTTCGACTATTGCGTGACCCTCGTCGACCTCTTCCTTGACGAGAAATTGCCCGATCTGGCCGACGAACCCGTCCAGGTGCCTCACCGCCGTCGTGGCCTGCCACCCGAGCCTGAGGGACCGCACTCGTGAGGAGCGTGGCGAAACCTATCGACACCGAGCGTTTCGCCGAGCAATTACGCGCGCGCGCGATCGACGTCGCGGGTGGCCGCGTCCTGATCTCACGCCTGGCAGGGTCGGGCCAGGAGATCGATCTGACGCTGCCGGCGAACTGCAATGGCTATGGGCGCGTCCGCCACTTTCGACTCGCGACCGACGAAGGCTGGCCGACCAATCCGCTTCCAATCGCGCCTGCATGCCGAGCGCTAGGCATTACCCCGGTTCCCGACCTGATGACGGCGCTTGTCTTTCAGAACGCCGCCTGCGCCTGGCGTTGCTGGTACTGCTTCGTCCCGGAGGAGCTGCTCAAGGCCGATCTTAACCGCTCGGAATGGTTCACCGCTGCCGAACTCGTTGATCTTTACCGCCAGATCCCCGACGCGCCGCGGATAATCGATCTCTCCGGAGGTTCACCGGACCTCGTGCCGGAATGGACACCCTGGATGATGAGGGCCCTCATCGACGCCGGTCTCGCCCAGACGACTTATCTCTGGACTGACGACAACCTCAGCACAACTTACCTGTTCGACGAGCTCGCGCCTGCCGATCTCGCCCTAATTCGCAACTATCGGAACTACGGCCGCGTCGGTTGCGTCAAAGGTTTCGACGCTCGATCCTTCGCCTTCAACACCCGCGCTGCACCACAGGACTACGAGCGCCAGTTCGACATTCTGCGGCGCGTGTTGGCGTTAGGGCTGGATGTCTACGGGTACGTCACGCTGACCTCGCCGCACGACGACGGCGTCGCACAGGGTGTCGCCGACCTGATGGACCGGCTACAGGCGATCGATCCCAATTTTCCGCTTCGTGTCATCCCACTGCGCATTCAGATCTTCACTCCGGTCGAGCAAAGGCTGGCGGGCGACGAGGCACGGGAGAAGAGCCTTGTAGTTCAGGAAGAGGCGATTGCCGCTTGGACGGGCGAGCTTGAGCGACGGTTTTCACCGCATTTGCGCACGTTGCAGATCTGCGATGTACCGCTCCGCACGAGGATCGCATGATCCGGTCGCGCCGCTCGCTTTCGCAGACTGCCTTTGCCGCCAGAGTCGACGCACTGACTCGCTCCGCGATCTCGGACGGCGCGACCAACTTCGCGGCGCTTCTGCATAGTCTGCCCGCGGTTTATCCGACCGAGCTGCTCGCGTCGCTGGATCGGCAGGCGGCAAGCGGCATGATCGCCTCGGCATTGGCCACGTCGATCCGTCACCAAGCCGCCGCGAGTGGCTCGGGCGTCATCGAAGGCCGGTCTTTTCTGCCCCTGCCGCACCCGCTCGATTTCGAGTGGCGGTTCACACCCGACGCGGCGCGCTCGCTGCTCAATCGCGCCGCCGAAATGACGCCGGCCGGCGCCGACATTCTGCTGTTCGGAACTCCGGGGCTCGCAGTCGAGGCATTGACCTTACCGATCGGTCGCCGCCTCTCCTTTCTGGCTGAGGACAATAGCGTCACCGATCGAGTCTTGGAGCTCAATCGCGCCACCGGATCGCCGCTCTCTATCGCATTCTGCAGCGGCGGCCTGCCCCGTGAGAGCGCTGACGCCGTTCTTCTCGATCCGCCCTGGTATCTCGACTTTGTGCGGCCAATGCTCGCCGCCGCTGCGCATGCCTGCCGTCCAGGCGGCGTGGTGCTGATCAGCCTCCCACCCGACGGCACGCGCCCAAGCGCCGAAGCCGACAGGCAAGCGGCTGTCGGCTTCGGTCGGAGGCTTGGGCTCGACTCGATCGAGCATTGCGCTTTGGCCATCGGCTATGAAACGCCATTCTTCGAGCGCAACGCCCTTGCCGCTGCCGGAATCTTTCCGCCGCCGCACTGGCGGCGCGGCGACCTCTTGGAGTTCAGGAAGACACGGGCACCCACCCGGCCTCCCCTCGCCGCTTCAGCGCAACGTCGCGGCTGGACCGAGGTCGGCATCGGCCGCATGCGCCTCTTCGTACGCGCTAGTGGCGAAACGCGGCCCGGCGAGGCTGGCCTCACCTCGTTGATCGATGGCGACGTGCTGCCGACGGTGAGCCGGCGCGACCCGCGCCGTCGCCTAGCGCAAGTCTGGACATCTGGCAACCGGATTTTCCGAACCAATAATCCACAGCTTGTTCTTGAGGCAGCGATTTCCTGTGCTGGCGAGACGATGGGCTCTGGCGTCCAGCCACACCTTTGGGGCACTATGCAAGAACGCGAGCAGCTTGAGCGACTCGCTGACGAGTTGCGAGCCTTGGCGGCTCTCGAAGCACAAGAAGAACGCGGTCCGCCGAAGGCGGCGCTTGAAGGGGGCGTGACTTGGAGGTCCAGTTCGACGCATTGCTGGAGCAAGTCGACAGCCACCATTTCTGGCTGACTTACTTATCGGACGCGACGCAGCCTACGAGCCGCGTCGGGATCCATCTCGCCATCTTCTCTGAACCGTTCCTGTCGATGGTGCTGTCGGGTGAAAAGACGATCGAATCGCGATTCAGCCGAAATCGCTGCGCGCCATATGGCGAGATTGGCGATGGCGACATCATTCTTGTGAAGGAGGTCTCCGGGCCGATCTGCGGCATCGCACTCGCACGACGCACGTGGTGCTATGACCTCGAAGCCGAACCGCTTGACCGCATCCGCGACCGATTTGGTGCAGGCATTGGTGCCGATGACGAATTCTGGGCTTCCCGAGCTGGTGCACTCTACGCCACGTTGATCGAGCTCGATACCCCTGCATCGATCGCGCCCGTAAACTGCGACAAGCGCGACCGTCGCGGCTGGGTTTCATTGCGGCCTCGACAGATGAGTTTCGACTTCTAATGAGCCTGCTGCTCTGTTTCTCCGGTCAAATCGGCAGCGGCAAGTCGTCGGTCAGCACGGCCGTTGGCGAGGCACTCGGTTGGCGACGTACAGGTTTTGGCGACTACTTGCGCAGTGAGATCACGCGTCTCGGTGGAGATCCGGACAGCCGCGATGCGTTACAGGATCTGGGCCAGAAGCGCGTTGATGAAGACCCGCAAGCATTCTGCCGCGACGTCCTAACCGCTGGTGGCTTTAAGCCGGGCGAAAACTTCGTGATCGACGGTGTGCGGCATGTGAGCATTTTTGACGTTCTTGTCGCGGTGGGCAAGCCGACCCAGGCGCGCCTCCTGTTCCTTGGAGCTGTCGAGACCACGCGCATCGCGCGCGTTCAGACGCGGGGCGACGCACAAGATTTCGCTCGTGCATCCACCCATCGCGTAGAGGCGGAATTGGGAGATACGCTTCCACAACGAGCCCACGGCGTTGTCGATGCCGATCAGCCTTTGGACCGTGTAGTCTCAGACTGCCTCAAGCTGATCAAACGCTGGTAAGAGAGCCCGCTCAGTCCCAGCGCGGATGTCTAGCCAAGACCGCCGCTGCCACTGCTGGAGCTAAGGTGAGTGTGCTGGGAGGAATACAGTCGCATTGATCTTCGCGCTATAAAACTCCCCACGCGCGAAACCTTCCCCTGCCCGTCATCTCGCGCAGCCCAAGCTCACCGACCAAATTCAGCGCCCCCTGTTTTGTCACTCTTAGCCCCTTCTGAACCATGCCAGTCGAGACAAGTGGCCGCGACAGCACCAGCTCGATCAGGTCGGAAAGTTTTGAACTGACGCGCCGCTCCCGCAGCCGCCGTTCCATCTGGCTTTTCGCCATCACCAGCCGGTCATGCTCTTTCAACCCGGCAAGCGCTGCCTCGTGGATGGCATCGACAAAAGCCAACAACCGATCCGGGCGATTGCGCGCCCGCCGCCGCTCGCGTGGAATGTTCTTGGCGCCGAGCTGCAGGCTGACGAGGTGGTTGGCGGCAAGACCCTCCTGCCGCAGCAGCGCGGCGACGAACAGCGGCCCGAGCCACGTGGCATGCTGCAGCACCTCGATGTCCGACCAGGCTTCGAGTAGGACCGCAGCGCGCAGGACGACCGGCAGATCGCGGGTCCTGGCCATCACATCCCGCCATTCGGCCAGCCGTTCTTCTTCATTCCAGTCGAGATCGTAGATCAGGCCGTTTTGGTCACGTCGTGACGTTTCATCCTTTCGACCAGGCACGTCGGCGCCGCTCAGAATCTTTGACGAGCGTGCCAGGACAGCATCGATCTCGGCAAATTCTTCGGCCAGAAGATCGTCGTCAGCGTCATCCCGACCGTCAGCCTCAATGGGGCTGGCCCCCTCCCCTTCCCGACTTTTTGGTCCCGCCGCAGGCGTAGCGCCGCCCCGACCGGTCAGGGCCAAAAAACCGTCGCGACTGAGCGCCCAGTCCGGCTTCTGCACAAAAATGCGCCGACGGGTACGCAGCACCGCGTGCGCACGGGTGAGTTCGTGGGTCGGCGTGCGGATGTCCATGTGGGCGTCGTGCAGGACAAGATCCTCGAGGTGGACGAGCTCGCCCTCGAGCCAGAGCGCGGCGGCCGCATCGGCAAAATGCTGGCGCTCGACAAAGCCGTCGCGGACCGGCGAGCGGGCCAGCCGCTCGTCAAGGCGGGCCAAAACCTCGGTTGTCGTTTTCACTTCCCGATTTCAATCGAGGAAAAGTCAGGTGTTGTTTAGGTTTGGACGCTACGATAGCCCCGATTTTTCGCTAACAATTTCACTGATCGTCCCATTTTGCCGAACCGATTGCACAGCCTGAAGCCGACGCCTGCTGCGTCAAATTCCGAAGAAGCGTGGTCGAGGGCGCCGCGTCGCGCGCGAGCTCGACAGGATTCTGGACGGTTCGGGGCCCCGACGGGCGGCAATCGCGCGGGCGGCGGCCGAACTGCGCCTCTCGACCCGACAGATCTACAACCTGCTGGCACGGTACCGTGTCGATCGGACCGTAACGTCGCTCTTGCCCGGTGGGGATAGGACCCGGAAGAAGCGGCTTCAGCAGGACATCGAGGCGATCATTGCGGCAACGCTGCGAGAGCATTGGCTCGTGCTGGAGGCTCCGCCGCTCGCTCCCGTCGTGGCTGAGATCCGCGCCCGCTGCGAGGAGGCAGGTCTGGCTCGTCCGTCCTACCTCACGGTCGCCCGCCGGATAGGGCACTTAGCTAGGCCTCGATACCCTGCTAACTGTCGTCTACGCGCCGAGTCAGATTCCTGGTGGGGGTATCAAAATGAAAGACCGTAACTCGGCAATCCTGCATCGGCTCAGTTCCATTGCAAAGAAACAGGCACTGAGCACCACGACAAGGCGTTGGACCACAGGTGGGTTGCTCATCGGGTTCGTGGCTGTGTTTTTCATCCCGGCCATGGGTTTGGCAGTAGCTGGCACTGCGGTCGCAATTTGGGGCTGGGTGGCTGGAGGCGTCGTGGCTATTGGAGGCTTGATCGGGAACGCCTTGGGAGCGAATAGACAGAATCGAACGCTTCATAAGGAAAAGGCCAAATAGGTCTACGGCGCAACGTCCGGCAAGGTGCTTGGCCGGTCACTTTACGGTCCATCACAATGTTACAAACTGGCGCTTAAGCACGTAATCCAGAGTTCACCCCTCTCTCGCAGCACATCGAGGCTCTGGTGCATTATGTTGCGAACTTTCCGCGAGAGCACCGAGCCCTGGACCCTCTGGAAGATCCAACCTGCCTGAGACGTCTTGCTCGTGGCACGGCGCCGTCTCGCATCGTTTCTTCTGCGGTTGGGCTTTTTTGTCGAACTTCAGTTCCTCGGCGGCGATAGCGCTATAACGTCAAGCAGAAGGAGTATTCTGCCATGACGATGATCACCTGCGGGCTTATACACGCCTTGCCGTTCGAAGCCCGCCGCGGCTGTAACCGAAGGGAAGCCGCATCCTATGTAGGTGTCAGTCCGCCCCATTTTGACAAGCTCGTCCGCAACGGCATCTTTCCAGATTCGCTCGAACTTCTCGGTCGGAAGATTTGGGATGTCCAGACGCTAGATGTTTGATCCCGGACTTTAATGGCGCATCATTGCCGTCCGAATCAAAGGATGCGCTATGGGACAGGTTCTACACCGC
>NZ_JBVVQV010000044.1:0-36999 GCF_055811235.1 Mesorhizobium sp. WSM4810
GACATGGCCAAGGTGCGGCCTTGCTTCATTCTGCTGCGCCGGCTGCGGGACAAAGCCGTGAAGCACAACGCCGCGCTGACCGGGCTCTCCATGGGTATGACCGGAGACTTCGAGGAAGCCATCGAGGAAGGCGCCACTGTCGTGCGCGTCGGTCAGGCCATCTTCGGCAAGCGGCCGACGCCTGACGGCCATTACTGGCCGGGTTTCGTCCCCACCGATCGAGGAATTGAACCATGATTTTTCGCGAACGGCCTGTCTGCTTTTCCGATCACCCCCGCCGATCGTTCCGGCCGAGTCGACGTTGACGCGCTACGGAAACTGGTCAGCCGGCTGATCGCGGCTGAGGTCGATTCCATCAACCTGCTCGGCAGCACCGGCATATGTTGCAGAGATGGGCGCAGCGGCGAAGCTGCCAATCTCCCTCCTTGCGGGGGAGATGGCCGGCAGGCCAGGGCGAAACACTCCAGATACGCTGTTGAAGCATATCTCGCCGCTGAGTTGGGAACATATCAACCTGACAGGCATCTACACCTGGGAGACCGAGGCATCAGATGCCTGAAGGCTTTCGAACCCTTAGGCTACCGACCCCAACCCGGCGAGCCGCATGAGTTTCACGATCCGTTCGGGCTTAGCGCAAGATTTTGTACAGCTCTTGTCCTCACCCCAGATTGTGAGCTAAGGACACCTTTCGTCCTGACAATCATGGTATTCTGCAAAGAAGATGCGGAGTGGCAAGCGGCCAGTCACTCGGACGCTGGCTGCCTGTGGGAATGTCCACGAGGCGACACTTGGGTGAATCATATATGGGCACGTCGAGTAAGATGACGAGACGATATTTCGGAACGGACGGGGTCCGGGGAGGGGCCAACAAATTTCCGATGACCGCCGAGGTTGCGATGAAGGTCGGCATGGCTGCCGGCCTGTCGTTCCAGCGCGGCCACCATCGCCATCGCGTCGTGCTCGGCAAGGATACGCGGCTGTCGGGCTATATGATCGAGAACGCGCTGGTCGCGGGCTTCTGTGCCGCCGGCATGGATGTGTTCCTGCTGGGGCCGATTCCGACGCCGGCGGTCGCCATGCTGGCGCGGTCGCTGCGCGCCGATATCGGCGTGATGATCTCGGCCTCGCACAACCCCTATTACGATAACGGCATCAAGCTGTTCGGCCCCGACGGCTACAAGCTGTCGGACGAGATCGAGATGCGCATCGAGGCGCTGCTCGACCAGGATGTCGACATTTCGCTGGCCGACGCGGATGGGCTCGGGCGCGCCAAGCGCGTGGACGGCGTGCACGACCGCTATATCGAATTCGCCAAGCGCACTCTGCCGCGGTCCATGTCGCTGGCGGGCCTGCGCATCGTGGTCGATTGCGCCAACGGCGCCGCCTATAAGGTGGCGCCGGCAGCGCTTTGGGAACTCGGCGCCGAGGTCATCACCATCAACAACGAGCCGAACGGCTTCAACATCAACGAGGAATGCGGTTCGATGCACCCGGTGGGCCTTTCCAAGAAGGTTCATGAAGTGCGCGCCGACATCGGCATAGCGCTCGATGGCGACGCCGACCGCGTGGTCATCGTCGACGAGAACGGCGCTGTCGTCGACGGCGACCAGATCATGGCGCTGATCGCCGAATCCTGGCATCAGAGCGGCCGCCTGGCAGGCGGCGGCGTCGTCGCCACCGTCATGTCCAATCTTGGCCTCGAACGCTTCCTCGGTGAAGCCGGCCTGCAACTTCACCGAACCCAGGTCGGCGACCGTTACGTGGTCGAGCACATGCGCGCGCATGGGCTGAATGTCGGCGGCGAGCAGTCCGGCCATATCGTGCTGTCTGATTTCTCCACCACCGGCGACGGACTGGTCTCGGCGCTGCAGGTGCTGGCCTGCATCAAGCGCCAGAACAAGCCGGTCAGCGAGATCTGCAAAAAGTTCGAGCCGGTGCCGCAGCTCATGAAGAATGTGCGCTTTTCCGGCGGCGAGCCCCTGGAGGCAGCACCCGTCAAGGCCGCGATCGAGGATGCCCGCAACCGGCTCGGCAAGTCCGGCCGCCTAGTGATCCGGCCTTCCGGCACAGAGCCCCTGATTCGGGTTATGGCCGAGGGCGAGGACCAGAAGCTGGTCGAGACGGTGGTGAACGACATCGTCGGCGTCATGGCCGAGATCAAGACCGCTGCCTAGACGTGCGGCGCTTGATGCGCCGATGGTCCTGATCCGATTGTTGAGGTACTTGCTCTTGCGATGCGGATCGGCTTCAGCGCTGGTCGCGATTGATTCCGCAGACGGTGTTCGGCGTCGCAGGAAATGATCGCCTCATGATTGGTCAGGCTGCCGTCGATGACGATGCGATCCGGTCCTGCCGTGGCGCTCCAGGGCCTTCCGGAAGAAGCGCTTGGCTGCCGACAGGTCGCGGTGTTACACCGATGATGGTCGTCTGATGTACGCGGGCCGCGCCGGCACGGGCATCACGGTTGCAGGAGCTCAAGCGATTGGCTCGCCGGCTTGCGCCACTTCAGACAGCTCGAATGCCCCTCGATGTCCCGCCGCCGCGCGAGAGCCGGTTCGGCCCGCCGCTTGAACTGTCGCGCGTACATTGGGTCAGGCCTGAAATGGTGGTCGAGGTTGCCTATCTCACCTGGACGGAAGACAATCTCCTGCGCCAGGTCTCGTACCAAGGCGAGCGTCAGGACAAGCCAGCCCGGCAGGTGGTGCGTTCCGTCCCCATCCCTGATCGGCATCGGTCGCCGATCGCTTCATTTCATCCGACTTGCTCTACCTGCAGTGTGCTGGGTGGAAGGGCCTTGATCAGCGACTTCGCCGAGACCGAAGCGTCGAGCCAGTGCGCCCACACGCTGCGATCGAGGATAACAATCTGCCTGTCGTGATAGGGCGCGATATCGGGCCCAGGCTCCATCGTCAGCATGGTAAAGGCTTCGCCGACCTCCGGCGTGTCACGCCAGATTCCAGCAATGCAGAAGATTGGCTCGTCCTTGTTTGTGAAGAGCCACTTGTCTTTTCGCTTCTTCTTGGGGTCTATCGGATCGGTGAACTCGTAAAAGCCGTCCGCCACGATGAGACACCGGTTCGACGAGAACTCCCTGCCCTCTGAACGGAAATTATAGACCGGCCGCTTGTTCGGTCCAGGCCAGCTCCAGCGCCGCTGCACCAAGTCGCCCTCGCCGAGCACGCCCTCGATCGTCCTGATGATCGGCGCCATGTCCGTGATCTTGATGTCTTCGCGCGCCTCGATGTTCGGCGCGCCTTCGCCGAAGCGGATCTTGATCTTGAGGTCGGCGAAGTCCTCCACGATCGACGCGACATCCACCGTCAATCGATCTTCATTGCACATCGGTCCTCCGTCCGATCGCATCGCACCGCGATCGTGATCCTATTATGTTCGCTCAACCATGAGCGCGAACGATTTCGATTCCGACGCATCGCTCGAAAAACCCCGGGTGGTCATAAGGCGCTGCGGCGGCGATGTTGATATGGCAGGGCTGCCTTGGGGCACGCTGGATCGCGGTAAACATGGACCCCTTCCTCTTCGCACGACAGCCACAGTGCGCGTCAGGATGGCTGCCCGAACGGGTGAAGACCCCTTTGGGGCTTCAGCTCCGCCAGGCGTTGGCGAGCCCCGCAGGCTCATCTTGGCCGAAGAGGTTGGCTCGATATCGAATTTTGCTGATCGCGCAGAGGTCCTAAGGTCCGTTGTTTCGGCGACGCTAGTGCATCAAGCCTGCCGATCGGAGAGCCTCCTCTATGACTTTTCGTATTCCCGCGGCGGAGTTGGGCTTTTGAGAAGGCGGGATGTTTGCACGTTTCGCAGAGTGAGGGACATTGGGAACCCCAGCCTTGGGCGTCGAGAAAGCGCGTGCGAAGCCGGGCGCGAGCGCCTCGTTGTTGGCTTTTGCCGGCTTGATCTTCGCATCTCGCTTTAGGCACTGCTTCGCTATTCCCCAGAACCGCGCGATGTGCCGGGTAGAGGAGATACCGGCTTCCAGCATGAACGGACCCCCAACGCCAAGTGCGGCGTCGCCGGCCGTGTCAAGGGGCGTACCGTGGCCCATTCCGGCGATGCGATATTCCTCGATCGCCTCCTGCCCTTTTGCATTGCACCAGACATGCCGCGAATGACCATCGACCCTTTCTGACCGGGTAGAACGTGCATCGAGCCCGTGAACGGCCCGCCATTGCGCAATGATCGCATCAGCGTTGGAAGAAACTACGGCTTGATCGGCGGAGCCGTGCCAGACGGATACCGAAGGCCAACGACCTTGGTGCGGCGAGGCATCGCGCAGGGCTTTCTGCAATTGCCGTTCAGGCCTCAGGAATGGTCTTTGCGCTTCCATACGGCAGGCCAGCGATGATCGCGCCGCCCGCAAAAACCTCCGGGTAGCAAGCCAGCATCACCGATGTCGTGGCGCCTCCGGCAGAGAGGCCGGTGATAAAGATGCGCCCACGGTCGAGGCCATCTGGCGGATGGAAAGTGCCTCTCCGCCGTTCCGCTTTGTATCGCTGGGCACGAACCAGTTGAAGCAGAGGTTGGCGTTTTTTGCGCGTTGCTGCTCGGGAAACAGCAGCGCAAAACCTTCCTGATCGGCCAGTTGCGACCAGCCGGAACCATGGTCGTAACCGGCCGCGGTCTGCGTGCAGCCATGCAGCACTACGACGAGAGGCGCCGCTTCAGGCAAATCATCCGGAACATAGATCCTCGCCCGCAAGGCGCCCGGATTGGAGCCGAAGTCGCCCTGATCCGATAACTAATCGCGGCCTTGGCCGTTGCATTGAAAATCCTGACCGGCGCGCAATGCGGCAAGGCGGGCGATGGTGTCGGAGATTTTTCGCAAATCAGAATTCCTTAATTCCTCGTGGTCGGTCGCTACGATGGCCACGCTGCGCACAACGCACGTGCAGCAATATCGTTGCTGCACTGCACAATAACAAGTTTCATTTGTACTGTTTCGGAGCGCCTCCAGGTCACCTCCCGCTCTAAACGGGGCTGGCGTAGCGATAGCGGCATTGCAGCCGATGTCCGGCCCCTTCGATCTTCGAAAAAATCTCCCTGGTCAAACCTGGTCAAACTTCTTCGGGCGATCCTGAAAGCTGCCCCTGTGATTGCGACCGCTTAACATCAGGTGTCGGTGGGAAGTGGTTAGTCAGCGGTCCACCTTCAGTGGCGCGATCGGAATTGGCTGCTATGAAGTTTGCTGCAACGATCAGCATCGGGGGGATTGGTGAACGAGATCGCGCACTTCGCGGTGAACACGCGACTGACACGAGTTCTAGGCGAAACGTGTTGATCAAGCGAAGCGGCATTGAAAGAGCTGGTCGATAATGCGTGGGACGCGACGCCAACAACGTCTGGATCATCCTTCCCGAGCCACTAACCGATGACGCAGTTACAGTCCGCGACGACGGCACCGGAATGACGGCGTTAGAGGTACGCGGCGAATACCTGAACATCCCAAGCGACAAGAGGACCCGTACTGGCGAACGAACGGCCAAGTTCAACCGGAAGGTCAAGGGACGTAAGGGGATCGGCAAGTTTGCCGGCCTGACGATCGCCAGTCGGATGGAAGTCGTCACCGTAGCGCGGCGGCGCCAATGCACGCTGTTAATCGACAAGAACGAACTGGTCGAGAACTCGAAGGATTTTGAGGCTGTGCCTCTGCCGTTCGTAGAGGATGACATCGATGATGTCGTCAGCGGAACGACAGTCACTTTGACCGAACTCGAAAGTCGACTGAACTTTCCGACTCCGGATAGCCTGCGGGAGGTTCTCATCCACGAATATGGACGGGAGGACGCTTTCAAGGTTTTCGTGAACGGCCTGCCGTTTTCGGTACAGGATGTCCCCGGAACGACCACTCAAACGACTGCCCAACTACCGACCTTCGGGCACGTAAATCTGAACTTCACGATAGCCGACGGGAAGCGGCCGCCACGATCGCCAGGAATAATCTTGGAGGGCGATGGCAAGGCGGTTGGAAAGCCGATGCTGTTCGGCCTGAACGAAGACGAGGAGATCCCGTCCAAGCTTGCCAAGGAGTGCAGAGCGCGCCGCGGGAAACCACCAGAACACGCGCGACGAGCTTTTATCGAGGCGGCGGAAGACGCTGGTACTCTGGTGGAGTTGGTGAGGTGTGCCGCCTCCCCATCTTGAACCGTCATCAGGCTGACAACATATTTCTGCGATGGTCGCTGACGATCCCAACGGCGGCTTCATCACACCCGCGAGCCGTTCGACAAATTGGAGGAACGAATGAACGCCACGGCTTTCAGCAGCCCCATCTTCGTGAAGAACGGGGTTTACATGGTGCAGGAGATCGCCGATCTCGTGGACGCAATCGATTTTCTGGAGGAGTGGCCGGAGGACCGCCGCAACCTGATCCATGAAACAGCCCTTCGCGCATGCTACCAAGCGCATGGTGGGCTTAGGCCGATGAGCGTGGCGCGCGATGCCTTTTTGGGCTTTGCCAAGCGAGCCGGAATCCTGGAAGACCCCGAAGCTGTTATGCCGTGGATCGCTGCTTCCAAATCGGGCAGCGGGAAGGTGCAGGTGTAGACCCATTCGGCGGCCTCGCCTTCTTTACCGCTAAGAGTTCCAGGTATCGGTGGATGCGCGTTGCTCATTGTGTGGATTGGCAGCACAGCGTCACCCGACCCACAACTGAGAATTTCAATGACTTTATCGTGCCGATCGGCGCGGTGACCCCACGCCGATTGACAGGCGTTTGTCGCCCTTCGCGCTTGACAAAGTTTAGGGGGAAATTGCAGTGGCCGTGGGAACACTCGAGGCATAGAAGGATGGGGCTATCTCGCGCGCGGCGACCGCGCGAAAACCGGGGGCGACGTTTTCGTTCACATAACGGAAAGGAAACCGTGAGGATTCGCTCGACGTCACCAGTGCGATCAGCCCGCGTTCTGGCCCGGCCATGTCCAGATAGTTCCGGACCTGGCGCGGTAGTGCTGGGCTTGGCTGAACATTACTCATCCAGTCGATGACGACCCCGCGGTTTTCCGTGAACCTAAAACCGATGGCGTCGGCGAAGCCTGCGGTCGCATGTTCAAGGTCCTCGTCAAACGCTGAGGCATAGACCGGAACTCTGGCGCAAGGGTAGACCGTAGCTCGGCGATTCGGGTAAGGCGAGGGTTCTTGAGCGCACGGATGGCCTCACCAAGCGCCGCCGGGACCGATTCCGCTTTCGAAGGGCTGAGATCCGCGAGAGGCTACGGATCGCTCGATGGTCGCTCACGCATGGCCGAGTCCCAGCAACTGGCGAACAAACAGTTGCCCATCGGTTGGAATAAAGCTCCACTTCGTCACAAAACTGAAATTAAACACCGATATTTGCTGCTGCGGTACGCCGATGGCTGACTGCGAGCGTATCCCCAACGTCGCGACCGGGGCCGTCGATGAGTTGATCTCTTCTCTGACTGCCCGGAGCAAAATGACCAGTCTGCTTACTCCCTGGCGCAGCGTCTCTGCTGCATTAGCCGTCAACGGTGTCTTGTTCGGCACCTGGGCATCTCGCGTGCCCGCGGTGGTGGCCCGCTTCGATCTGAGGGGCGGGGCTCGGAGTGTTGTTGTTGTTTCTGGGGCTCGGCGCGCTGATCTCGTTCCCTATCGCGGGCCGGCTTTCCGACAGTCAGGGCGCTTAAAGGAACAGGTATTTTGGTAATGAACATCAACTCACCGGCGACGACAGCGGCACGGCATGAGAATATCCTGGTTCGTTTGCAGGAGGACTTCGATCTTCTGCCGAATGCGCTCGCGCGAATCGCCAAGTACATGCTGGAAAACCCTGAAAAGGTGCTGCACCAATCCGTCGCGGAGCTAGGCGAATTCGCGGGTAGTGGTGAAGCAAGCATCTTGCGGCTATGCCGACAGATCGGCTTTTCCGGCTTTCGAGATTTCAAGCTTGCGCTGGCGGCGGAAATCGGCCGCCCCGGGCTTCATTCCGCGGGCCCCGAACAGCCGGATCAAGTCTTGAAGTCACTGCACGATTCCATGGCGCAGAACCTTGCCATCGCACACAGCAATGCGGATCCCGAAACGCTTGCAAAGGTGGCCGCAGCACTTGCGGCAAGTCGACGGATCGATCTCTATGGAGCGGGGATGTCGGGTGTGACGGCTGAACTTCTTGCTTATAGGCTCTTGCGTGTTGGGCTTACGGCCTTGGCGTTCAGAAGTTCCAACATGGCTCACGAGGTCGCCAACGGGCTCGGTCCGGGATGCGTGGCAATCGGCTTCTCGATCTCGGGTCTGTCGGTTGACACCGTGCAGTTCCTCAAGACGGCCCGTTCCGCCGGGGCGGTGACGGTCGCCATCACCAACCGCACTCGCAGCCCCTTGGGTGAAACGGCAGACTTTAACCTAAAGGCTTCGAGCCTCCATGACCTCCCGATCGGTGCAATGCTGACGCCGATGGTCGGCAAGATCTTCGTCATCGAGAGTCTGATGGTGGCGCTTGGCAAGGCGATGGGGCAACCCGTCCAAAAATGAAACTAAACTCCATTATGTCATGAAGATGAAATAAAACCCCAATACAGCTGCCGCCAACCGAAAGGAACCGAAATGGCAGCTTTGGACCTCCATATAGACAAGATCAGCAAGAGCTTTGCGGCGACGGCTGTCCTTCGCGATGTTTCCCTTCGAGTCGCCGCCGGCGAATTCGTCACCCTGCTCGGGCCTTCCGGCTGCGGCAAGTCCACGCTTCTGCGCATCATAGCGGGGCTTGAGCGTGCGGACCAGGGTCACGTGCGCGCCGGCGGCAGGGAACTGGACAGTGTCGCGCCGAAGGATCGAGACTTGGCCTTCGTATTCCAGAGCTATGCGCTCTATCCGCACTTGAGCGTCTACGACAATATCGCAGCGCCGCTGGTCATGCGGGAACTGACCAGCCTGGAACGGCTTCCCGTGATCGGCCCTCTGCTGCCCGGAGCCGTCGAACGAAATTGCTCGATCGAGGCGCGAGTCCGGAAGACCTCTGCTCTCCTGAAGCTCGACACGCTGCTGGATCGCCGCCCGGCGGCACTCTCCGGTGGACAGCGGCAGCGCGTGGCACTGGGGCGCGCAATGGTGCGCAAGCCGAAGATCTTCCTGATGGACGAGCCGCTGGCGAATCTCGACGCGGCGCTGCGCATCCACACGCGCGGCGAAATCGCGCGGCTCCACAAGGAAATGGAGACGACAACGGTGTTCGTGACCCACGACCAGGCTGAGGCGGCAGCGCTTTCGGATCGGGTTGCCGTGATGTTCGGCGGCGAAATCCGCCAGATCGCAAGTCCCGCCGATCTCTATCGCGATCCCATCGATCTGGAGGTGGCGCGATTCCTCGCGCAGCCGTTCCTGAACGAACTGGCTGTGACCGCGCCGATTGGCGGCGCACTTCCGATCGGCGGCAGCAGGATCGTCATTCGCGATGCGCTCGGATGCCGAGAGGCCGGAACGCTGGCTTTCCGGCCCGAACATGCGGCCCTGGTCGGTCGCGATCAGCAGGGCGCTTTGCCGGTTCGCGTCATGCGCATCGAGCATACGGGGACTGATGCCCAGGTGTTTGTCGACGACGACGGCGCCGAGTTCGTCGTCCGCATTGCTGCCGAGCACGCTCAGTCGCTGCAGGTCGGAGAGGATCTCGGACTGACGATCGACCCGGAAAAGGCCTGGTTCTTTCCCGCAAGTGGATCCCGGCACCATCGCAACCAGATGAAGGCCGCGTGACATGGCCGCGGTCGACGACATCTCGGTCAGTCCGATGACCACAGAAATGCGGACCCGGTATCGGTCAGAGGGTGACCAGGCGAAGGCCGGCATCATTCTCGCATCGCCGGCGACGCTGTTGCTGGCGGCTCTGTTGATCGGACCTGCCATTCTCGTCCTGGTCCTGTCGTTCACGGACGCATCGCTCGGATTGGTGGGCCTCCGCTTTGTCGGACTTGACAATTATGCTCGCATGCTGAGCGACCCGGGCTTGGCGATCAGCCTGCGCAACACTGCGCTCTATGTGCTCGTGGTCGTGCCGGTTTCGATCGGGTGGGGTCTGCTGGTCGCACTCCTCCTCGCACGCGCGCGCTTTGCCGCCTTTTATCGCACCGTCTACTTTCTGCCGGTCGCCGCGACCCTCGTGGCGCTCGCCACCGCCTGGGAAGCGATTCTGCATCCCAGCCTCGGCGTCGCCAACGCGCTGCTCCAGATCCTCGGCGCCTCGCCGGTCAGGTTCCTGTCCGATCCGTCGACAGCGCTCTATGCACTAGCGGGAATCGGCATCTGGCAACTGGTCGGCTTCAACATGATCCTCTTCCTGGCCGGGCTCTCGATCATTCCGGAGAAACTCTACGAAGCCGCAGCAATTGACGGCGCGGACAGGGGGCTGAAGCGCTTCCTGCTCGTGACCTGGCCAATGCTGGCGCCAGTGACGATGTTCGTCACTGTGATGACGATCATCCGCGCATTTTCGGTGTTCGAGACGGTCGCGGTCCTGACCCAAGGCGGGCCAGTCAAGTCGACCACTGTCATTCTCTACACCTTCTATGAGGAAGGTTTCCGCTTCTTCCGAGTAGGCTATGCGTCGGCGATCGCCGTTTCTTTCTTCGTCTTCGTGACCTTGCTTTCGCTCCTCCAGATGCGGTTTTCCGACCGCCGGGGCGACGCGAAAACCAGGGGCGGCCGGTCATGATCGTTGCCCAATCCGCCGCATCCCGCCTTGTCGCGCACACGGTGCTTCTCGCTGGCGCGATCGTCATGGTCTTCCCGTTTCTGTGGATGCTGCTCGCCTCGGCGACGCCGCAGAGCGAGATCTTCGACGGCGGCATGTTTCCGATGCCGACCGTTGCCGGCGCGATCGAGAACTACGAAAGGGCGCTGACAGCGATCCCACTCTTGCGCTTCATGGCCAACGGCTTGATCGTGTGCCTTGCCATCCTTGTGCTGCAGATCGCCATCGCGATCCCGTGCGGCTATGCGCTCGCCAAGCTCTCCTTTCCGGGCCGGCCGCTCCTGCTCGGCGCCATCCTGCTCGGCCTTCTGGTGCCGGTGCAGATCCCGACCATCCCCATCTATATCGCAATCGCCAAGTCGGGCCTCGTCAACAGCTACGCCGCGCTGATACTGCCCTGGATCATCTCGGTCTTCGCGATCTTCCTGTTCCGGCAGTTCTTCGTGACCTTCCCGGACGAGGTGCTCGATGCGGCCCGGCTTGATGGATTCAGCGAGCTTTCGATCGCCCGGCGGATCATGCTGCCCGCGGCGTGGCCGGCGGTCGCCTCCTTCTCGATCTTCTCCATCGTCGCCCATTGGAACGACCTCTACTGGCCGCTGGTGGTGACAACCAATCCCGACATGATGACGCCATCGCTCGGTATTGCCTATTTCCGGCAATCAGGTGAGGGCGCCGGTCATGTCGGTGCACTTATGGCCGGAGG
This sequence comes from Mesorhizobium sp. WSM4810, assembly GCF_055811235.1. Lineage (NCBI taxonomy): Bacteria > Pseudomonadati > Pseudomonadota > Alphaproteobacteria > Hyphomicrobiales > Phyllobacteriaceae > Mesorhizobium > Mesorhizobium sp. WSM4810. The sequence goes on from NZ_JBVVQV010000044.1 coordinate 11,418, forward strand.
CGTTCTCGTGACCGCGCCTTTGGTCGCCGTGTTCCTGCTCATGCAGAAACACTTCATCCGGGGCCTCGTGCTCGGCCGACACTGACCCCGACTGCTTCCCACCCATCAGAACCTCAGGAGAGCAATGTGAAATCCTTTGCCTTGACCCTTGCCGCCGGAATCGTTGCCGCCGGTATGGCTGGCCCGGCAGCTCATGCGGAAACGACGCTCGATGTCCTCTATGCCTGGCCCGAGCACGAAGTGCTCCACAAGTCGGTCGCCGAACCCTTCATGGCGGCGCATCCGGATACCAAGATCAACTTACTGGCCGCAGCCCCGAGCTATGACGAAGCCGTCCAGATGCTGATCCGCCAGAGCATGGCGGGCCAGTTGCCGGACGTCTCCTTAGTCGGCTTCAACGTGCTGCGCCCGCTAATTGCCCGCGGGCTAGTTCAGCCGATCGACGATCTCGTTGCCGCCGACCACCTGACCGATGAGGGCTACACCGACCAGGTTCTGTCGCTGGCAAAGACCGACGGAAAGCTCTACGGCCTGCCTTTCGCCATGTCGACGCCCATCGTCTATTACAATGCCGACCTGGTAGCCCAGGCGGGCGGCGATCCGAACAAGATCCCGACCGACTGGGACGGCTTTGTGGCCCTTGCTGGCAAGATCGGCGCGCTCGGCGACGGCACGTCCGGCATGTACTATGAGGTGGGTGACGACGATTGGACGACGCAGAACCTGGTCCGCAACCTCGGCGGCCAGATGATGAACGACGAGGAGACCGATATCGCCTTCGACGGTCCGGCGGGTCAGGCTGCGGTCAAACTGTTCAAGCGGTTCCATACAGAGGGCGCGCAGCCGGCTATCGACAACCGAGCCGCGAGGCAGCTCTTCTACGCTGGCAAGCTCGGCTTCTACTTTGCCTCCACCGGGGGCGTCAGCGGGTTCGAAAACGAAATCGGTGAAAGGTTTACGATGCGCACCGCCCTGCAACCGCTCGGCGCCGAGAATGCAACTATGCCGACGGGCGGTATGGTGGCCGTGATCCTAACCAGCGACCCCGGGAAGCGCGCCGCCGCCTGGCAGTATATCAAGTTCGCGACCGGTCCAGATGGCCAGAGTATTGTCGTGCCCAACACCGGCTACATGCCGACCAACACCCTTGCCCTCGACGAGGATCATCTCGCCGACTTCTACGAGAAGCACCCTAATTGGTACATCAGCGTGCTGCAGACGCCGCGTGCCCGTCCGTGGTTCGCCTGGCCCGGAGACAACGGCGTCGAGATTGCCCGGGTCATCCAAGACGAAATGACCGCTATCGCGCTTGGATCCAAGGAGCCGGAAGCGGCCCTTTCCGACATGGCCTCGCAGGTTCGCGCGCTCCTGCCGAGGACCAACTGACCTTCGGCTTTTGGGGGCGCCGGCACGGCGTGCGGCGCCCCTTCGTTTCCAGACCAACACCTTGCGATGCAACGCCCGGAGCCACCAGCGGCGACCTGGTGGCAGCAACGTAACATCATTGATGCAGTGATGCGGGGCGCCACGTTACCCAGGGCCGGTCTGACGAAGATGATCGAGCACGCCAACTCCCTGAAATGCAACACAACCCCGAACCCCGAAACCACGCCGCGCGGAAGAGGCTCCGCGTGGCAAATTGTCCGGTAAAACAACATGATCGAACTGGTTATTTTTGACTGCGACGGCGTTCTCGTCGACAGCGAACTGATTGCAGCCTGTGTGACCGCCGAGCTGCTCGCCGAACTGGGAGCCGAGATCTCCGGCGAAGAGGTTTTGATGGCTTTCGCCGGTCTCGACGCGGATGCAAACGTCAAGCGTATCGAGTCGGATTACGGCATCGCTTTGCCGCAGGATTTTGATGATCGTGACGCGCGCAAACTCGAACTAGCCTTCGAGGCTGAACTACAGCCGATGGCTGGCGTGATGCTGCTTCTGCAGAGATTGGACGTCCCGTTCTGCGTCGCCTCCAACAGCAGTCACGCACGGCTGCGCCAGACCTTTTTGCTCACGGGTCTCGCACCCCTTATGGAAGGCCGTGTCTTCAGTGCCGACGACGTGACGCGCGGAAAGCCGGCCCCGGATCTTTTCTGGCACGCCGCTGCCCGGATGGGTGATATCCCCGCCGATCGCTGCCTCGTCATCGAAGACAGCATCGTCGGCGTGACCGCCGCCCGCGCGGCCGGCATGCGGGTGATCGGGTTCTGCGGCGGTAGCCACATCCGTACCGGTCACGACCTGCAGCTGCGCGCGTTGGGCGCTGAAACCGTGGTGTCGGATCATGATGCCCTCGGCGCATACCTCCCACTTACAGGCGATGTGGCTTCCCACCGGACCGCATGACCTTCTTCCCAGCAATCCTTCCCATCTCTTTTCAGGACCCCAAACATGGCTACACTTGCGCCTTTCTCGTTGCCCGGTCGCTTTCTGCGTGGCAATTTGCATACGCATTCCGATCGCTCGGATGGCAAACTGTCTCCCAAACAGGTGATCGCAACCTATCGCGATGCAGGGTACGATTTCCTCGCCATCACCGACCATTTTTTGGCGGTGTTCCAGTGGCCGTTGGTGGATACCCGCAGCTTTCAAAGCGCGCGCTTTACCACCCTGCTCGGCGCCGAATTGCACGCACCGCGGACCGAGATGAGCGATATCTGGCATATCGTTGCCGTGGGACTGCCGCTTGACTTCGCCCCGGCCGGCCCCGACGAAGACGGCCCCGCTTTGGCCCGCCGTGCCCGCGCAGCCGGTGCTTTCATCGGCATCGCCCATCCAGCCTGGTACAGCCTGTCGCTCACCGACGCTGAAACGCTCGACGCCGCCCATGCGGTCGAAATCTATAATCACGGCTGCCATCTCATGCATGACAAGGGCGAGGGGGGCTATCTTCTCGACGGCATGCTGGACAAGGGGCATCGTCTTCTGACTTATGCCTGCGACGACGCCCATTTTAAGCTTCCGGATTTTGGCGGCGGCTGGATTGAGTTGAAGGCAAATGCCAATGAGCCGGAGACAATTCTGAACGCCCTCAAAGACGGGCATTTTTACTCGACCCAGGGCCCTCGCATCGATGAGATCGCGATCGCCGCGGATTCAGTTGAGGTCGTCTGTTCTGCTGCCAAGGGTGTCCTGGTCGCCGGCCAAGGATACCTCTCGGCCTACCATTTCGGCACAGGCCTAACGCGGGTGAGCCTGCCGCTTGAATCGCTTGCGGAAAGCCCCTGGTTGCGGGTGATCATATTCGGCGAGGACGGAAAGAGAGCATGGTCCAACCCGATCTGGAAAGACAACCTCGTCAAAGCATAACCGTAGCTGGGTCATCTGCGACTCCCGGGGTCGCAGGTCTTCTGAGCGTACTCCAGACGGCGCGCGCCCGTCCGTGGTTCACCTGACCCGGTGACAACGGCGTCGAGATCGCTCAAGTCATTCGCGACGAGACGACGGCATCGCGCTTGGCTACAAAGAAGCGGAAGCAGCTCTCGCCGACATGGCGTCGCAGGTTCGCGCACTCCTGCCGAAGATCAACTGAGCCTCACCTCCAGGGGCGCCGTCGCCTGTGCGGCGTCCCTTGCTTATATTCGCGGATTTTTCTCATGAAACTCAATCACCTGACCAACCTTGACTCTTCGGCTTCGATCCTGCCGAGACGTGACTCATTCCGTGAGAAGAACCATGCCTTCTCCACGTCGATCGGGAGTCCAGCGTACTCGCCAGCGCGCAGGGCTACGGCACGCTCGGCGTCGACACAAATAACAAATTCGGTTCGGTCCCCAGAAGACACGAAAGCATGGGCCTCGACGCCCAAGTGCTCGATCCGTGAGACTCGAACCGGTATCGCTGCAGGGTGTTTCCGGTCAACCAGAGATCCCAGTTCGGACCGGAACGCAATGGTCCAGGCTCGTCGGAGCCAATGGCCATCCCGGAGAAGCATCTTGTGGGTTCCAACGGTCACCGCACCGTTGACCGGCGCCCCCTACGGGGGAGTGCGTTGAGAAAGGTTTGGGTCAGAAAGCGGCCAACGTCGAGGTCGACCGGATCGCCGGTGGCGCGACTTGGCCAGTCTCGCAGCCGAACATCACCGCCACACGATCCGAAAAGGCAGCCGCCTCCGCTTGATCATGGGTCTAAGAGCGCCGCCCCCAAAGACGAGCAATCTCACTCCGCGTATGGATGCGCAGCCCGGCATCGAGGTTGGCGAGCAGTTCGTCCATCAGGCACTTATCGCCCAAACGCGACGCGCTGCCGCTGTCTACCCGAGAGCGCCGCCGGGCGCCGATCAAGAAGCATGTCGAGCTTTAGCAGCGCCGAGGTCTCCCGGACCCGCTCCTCGATCCCGTGCTGGCGTTCGGTGGCTCCGGGCAGCAGAGCGGGTGCAGCAATACATCGTATACACTCAGATGCGGATAAAGCGTGTAGCTCTGGAACACGAAAGCCAGGTCGCGATCCTTGGGCGGCTATGTGGAGGTCCAAAACTGCCATTCCGAGATCCTTTCGGCTGGCGGCAGCTGTATTGGGGTTTTATTCCATCTTCATGACAGAACGGAGTTTAATTTCATTCTTAGGCAATCGCTCGATGGCATTGCCCCAATGCCAGCATTAGGCTTTCGATCAAGAAGATCTTTCCGACCATCGGCGTCAGCATTGCACCGATCGGGAGGTCATGACGGCTCGACGCTTGCAGGTTAAAGTCTGCCGCTTCACCCAGGGGGCTGCGAGCGCGGTTGGTGATGGCGACGGTCAGTGCTCCCTCGGAGCGCGCGCGCTTGAGAAACTGCACGGTGTCAACCGACAGACCGGAGATCGAGAAGCCGATCGCCACACATCCCGGACCGAGCCCGTTGGCGACTTCGTGAGCCATGTTCGAACTTCTGAACGCCAAGGCTGTAAGCCCAACACGCAAGAGCCTATAGGCAAGCAATTCAGCCGTCACACCCGACATGCCCACCCCGTAGAGGTCGATCCTTCTGCTTGCCGCAAGCACCGCGGCGACCGCCGCGAGGCTTTCGAGATCGGTATTGCTGTGTGCGATGCCGAGGTTTTGCGCCATGGTGTCATGCAGTGACTGCAGGGCGCCGTCCTCATTTTCAGGACCAGCGGGAGGCAGTCCCAGACGGCCGACCTCTGCCGCCAGCGCAAGCTTGAAGGCGCGAAAACCGGAAAAGCCGATCTGCCGGCAGAGCCGCAGTATGCTTGCTTCGCCACTGCCCGCGCATTCCCTTAACTCGGCGACTGATTGGTGCAGCACCTTTTCAGGGTTTTCAACGATGTACTTGGCAATGCGAGCAAGCGCATTCGGCAGAAGATCAATGTCCTCCTGCAAGCGAGCCAGGATGCTCTCGTGCCGTGCCGCTGTCGTTGCGGGTGAGGTGATGCTCATTGCCAAGATACCTGTTCCTTATGAGGCCGAAGAGCCGAAGAGGAAAAGAGGAAAACAGAAGTCGTTTCCTTAGAAACCCAAAATGCCTCGGTACGAGATAGCATAGTCGCGAGGTCCGGGGCTGGCTTCCCGCGCGTTATGTCGGTGGCCGCTTAACTGACGTAGGACTCATGGAATCTGTCTGTGTCTTCAGATTGCTTGCTGGTATTCTGCCCAACGCGATCCGTATCATGTGCTACTACGCGGCGAAGTCAGAGCGAAACCCACCTACAAAAATGCACTGGTTGGAAGCTGTAATTCCTTGGCGAGAGCTTCAAGCGCATTAGTCAACTCAGGCGCTGCAGACTGATCATCTATCTCATATGCGGATAACGCAGCAATCAAAAGATCTGAGCACCGAAGCGATGTCTCTAGTCCGAACGCTTGATGTATAGATTCTAGCTGATCCATTGCCACCACACTTTTGCACCCAGCTATAGCGCTAGCGCGGGCTAACAATGCCCGCACGGCGAACCAAACGTTTTTTGGGGTCAAGGCAAGGCCGGTTACTTCGTACTTCCCAAGCTCAAGAACAATAGGAAGATTTCGGCCCAGCGCGCTTAAAGGCCAAGCCTCCTCCCGGGGATCAATATGTCTGAGCTCCAGCCACTCGAGTACATCCCGGCTCCAGGTAGCAGTTGAGATATCTTGCTCCCGCGGCCGCGCCCAACTTCCTTCCGCATGTAACATCAAACAGGATAGAAAACTTGAGACAAGTCGCTCAAGTTGGTCACACCCAAATGGATGATAATAGGAGCTAATTTCGAAGTCTATGTCACTGCGCACTGTCATTAGGTGCTGCGATATAGAACCTCGTAGCAGGAGTTGGTAATGAGAAGTCAAGTCGAATGAAGCACAGCAGGCATCCCATATCGTTCTAATTATATGCAGCACGGAGCGCGATCGCTCCGCCGCCGCATGGATACCTAGCTCTGTCTGGAGAGATCGGACTTTTTCGATGCTGCAGATTGCCGGGCTAAAAGCGGTGTGCGTTGCACTCGCTTGAACGTCCCATTTTGTGTCATGATCAAACAACACAAGCATTGCGACGGCAACACGATACTTGAGCCATTCTACGCGATTCTCGACAGTTGCGCCCTCTTGGGATAGCAGTGCTGCCTCTACGTTGTGTGTGAAAAATATAAGAAATTGCTTAAATTCGTCGTCTCCACGCATCCGGCGGAACTTAGAAGCAGTTGCGGTATAAAGAACATCAAGCGGCGACCCGAACAAATCTGTTACGAGGTGACCTACTTCATGGGGGGAAAGGATACTTGTATCGTTCTCAACGACTGGTGCCTCGCTGCCGAACGTGATGTTTTGGCATACCTCGCGTATAGCGGCGTCGGGCATGGCGAGTACTGAAATTGCTTTGAAGGCGAGTTCAAAGTTATCAAGGGGCTGCTCCTCAGAGCCAGAACCGACATGGTCGCATACGAATGACAGAGCCGAATCTGGATCCCGGAATGCTCGTGCCCAGTTTAGCGCGATAGTCATTCTCGACAGAGGTGCCCAAGAGATGTTGGGATTGTTGTGGACAATTAGATCTTCCCAATCAATTGCGTAGAACTTCTTGCCGCAAATGGGAATGAGATTTCGAGGAGCCAGCCCCGCCCACTCAAGTCCTACCCGACGCAATGTCAATAGAAGGTTGGAGAGTGTTTCTCTTGACACTATATGAGCGTAACATTTCTCTTCGTGAAGAGTTTTACCAACGTAACGGCTTACCAGCCAATGCCCATTTTGGGTCTGAATCAGCCGAGGAACAATAGGAATAAGTGGACCGTTCGAAAGTCGTTCTCTTGCCAATAATGCGTTGTTGCATTCGCTGGACACGATTTCCTCTTGCGACCGTTTCGCGACAAAAATCGTTTCATCAAAAGCGAAGAGCCGAAAGTTATCCGGGATATCAATTAGTTCCCTATTGCATCTGAATGGATACAGATCGGGAAAACATTCGGCTTCTGTTACCGCGGCCTGCAAGGACGATGCGTTTATTGTGCGCGGCGTGAACGGCGCATTCTCTCTCCATGCTTGCAGGGCTATTTGCATATTTTTACATCCGCTCTGGAGGTTGTATACCTAACAGAGATTTGCCCGAGTGGATTGGTATCGAGCTGGATGTCAATACACGCTGTATTTGCGGGCAACGTGTAGTATGTCGTCTGCCGCGCAGCATTAAAGCGAATTTGTCGTGTCCGGTAAATGTGACAGCGAAGGACGCTACCATGAGGCAGGACTCGCTGTGTTGTCTATCGCCAAGTCTACATTCGTATTCTCCGATATGTTCTGCCTAAGCCACTTACAGTGCGGTAGAGCAACCTCCCGAATTTCATGCCAGATCTCGATCCTTGTCCCTGGGTCAATTGACGTATGACCTATTGCCATAGCGGCGACCTCATACTTGCGACCGGAGCCTAGGCCGATTCGATTATCAAGATCGGCCAACATGTAACTGTCTAGGCATACCTTGCCGCGTCTATACAGGTCTGCGCTAAAATTGCGTGTTGCCAAACTAACTAGATTGGCGAGCCTCGTACTCTCGACGTTGTCATCATGATACTGCTGTAGCACCTTCGTTAAATCATGTGGTAAAAGTACGAAAGCCTGTCTGTAGAAGATATTGCTGTTCAGGAGGCAGAACATTTGTGTAGCCGCAAGGTCCGATGTCATGGACGCGTTCAGCGATGAGCGTGCGTCAATTGCGTCAGCGATGCCGCTCAGTCCCAGATGCTTGATCAGAAGCCATAATTTGAGCGAGTGGAAACCTCGGGAGCCCAAAAACGGTGTGATTAAGCCTAGATCGAGGTTAACTGGATCATCAAACTTTTGCGGGTATCTGCAGAATGGTTTTAGTGACGAAGCATCCTTGAAAAGGACATAGCTTGATGGATACGGGACAAAAAGACCCTTGTGAGGATCCAACGAGACTGAGTCCGCCCTTTCGATCCCAGAGACGAGCGCCCTATGCCTCTCGGAGAACAGAAGGCTTCCACCATGGCAGGCATCAACATGAAGCCACAGTCTATGTTCATCGCAGATCTCGCGCAACGAGTTGATCGAGTCAATGTTGGCAGTACGACAATTTCCCGTTACGCATACAACTGCGAATGGCTCTCGGTCAGAAGGGCAATCGCGCAGAACCTCCTGTACTGAGTGTGGGTCAGTCGTATAGTCGTTGGTTGCGTTGCACCAAAGAATATTATCTTCTCCGATGCCAAGGACACGCGCTGCTGCAGCGAAAGAGAAGTGCTCTATTCCTCGTGCGAGAACGAATGTAGGCTTCTTTGATTGACTTGCGAGACCCTCTTTTGCTGCGTTCGGAAAATGGTTCTGCATCGCAGCTAGGAGAGCTATATGGTTCGACATGTTCCCGCCGGTAGTCCACAGCCCTCCAACCTGAGCCAGGGAAAAGTCAGGCCGGTTCATATCTGATGTCTGATATCCGACTAGCTGTCTGAGCCAAGAAATTAGCTGTATTTCTATCAATGATGCGGATGGCGCACTCCGGTCGACTGCGATAAGGTTTTGGTTCAAGAAGGGAATCAATAGGTCGGCTGCAATAGCACCCACACTGTTCCCTGTGTCCGGGAATGCCAGATAGCGCTTGTCATGTTGAGCTATAGCCGGGTGTACGACTTGGCGCAGCAAGGTTTGTAGCAGCTCGCTGTATGTAAGACCGTTGAGCGGGAGCGGCTCCGCGATCAGAGATTTGAGGTCTTCCAACGCTGTGTAATTCAGGACGCCGCCAGCTCTAAGCTCGGCGCCGGATACGAACTGCAGGCCTATTTCGAGTATGTCATTGAAAAGTTGTCGCTGCTCGGAAGTGACTGTATTTCCTATAAACCCCTTGGCATACGCTGCATCTCGAGATGAATGCACGTTGATCTCCCTCTCCCCGACTCGGCAAAAACGTCGGACTGTTTTTCGGCGATCGCCTTGATCTCGGTACAGTTTGCCGGAAGATCCTCGGCGACCCCGCGCGGCGAGACCAGAACTTTATTCTGCGCCTTCGAGTTCAGGATAAGGCGGGTGTGGTGGGCCTTTGAGTCGCAACCGCCATCAAGATTTGCTGCGCAAGGGTCGACAAGGGCGGCGCGCCTGTTCGGTAGGGGCGGTTTCGCCGAGGCCCCTTCCATAGAATGCTATCTGATGCGGATTTGACATTTTGGTTTTCTTTCTTCGTTCCATCGATCGCTGTGTCATCCACGAAATCGGTCGGCGGCTTCCCGGCTCGCAACGAAGAGTTTCAAAACTCGTGCCAATTTGGCCGACCCAGCAGAAGAAAAACATTGTGATTGATTTCAGCGGATTAGCCTGAGGCCAGACAAGAGCTCGGCGAAATAGCCGGTGTCGCGGACCCAACAAAGGCGACAGAACAGTGTCGGATAGTACGGTCGTCAGACGCCAGACCGGCGACACCTTCTTTATCAGTTGTCCTGTCCTGGAATGATGGCAGGCCAACTGACCGTATTGACCCATAGGGGAGGCCTCCTGGTTGGCTCAGGGATCACGTTCTTGCTACGTGCCTCGTTATCGGGTCTTTGGGCACAAAATCGCGGAACGAACGCCGATTTGCTGGGCCCTCGCACAGATCCGTACGCGCGGAATTCCCGGAGCCGGCGTACCTCGGGTATTTGACGGCGACCGGTCGCGCTGCCAAGATCACTAGGCCAGTGACTGGCTCCCACGACCCAACTTCACCCTTCCGATCGCCGGCTTCCATTCCATGATCCGCAAGAAGGTGCCCGACAATTTGGAACCGTGGATCGCTGACGCCAGCAAAAGTCTCATCGCGTCTTTCGCCAAAGGCATCATTCGCCAGCACGCTGCCCTCCGCTTTGCGATCACCGAACCGTGGTCCAACGGACAAACCGAAGGCCAGATCACCAAGCTCAAGCTGGTGAAAAGCCAGATGTACGGGCGGGGAAGCTCAACCTTTTGCAACCCAGGCTGATCGGCGCAACATGACGTCAAACTCCATCGAGAGTGCGTCAGACCCGAAAGGCGCTCCCAGCCCTTGTGTACCTGGACGTCCCGACGACGAACATCGCCGCACTCGTTCTTTCCCTCAATCGCGATTGTCATTCCACCGCCATCTCTTTCTCTCCGGGCAAAGCGACACTGATGGACTGCTCCGGCCTAACAAACCGTATTTGACCAGAGAATTTACCAGTCTCATGTCGACTCGCGGATGATCTCGTGTTCGGTGACACATTTGAGGGCGACCACGATCTGCAAGCAAGACAGGCGAAGATGACCGTGTCGGGGATTCGACAAAAACCCGACAGTGGTGTCAGGGCGGGGCCGATTCCCAAAATGGCAGACAGATATTCCTTTGTACTCTCATGTAGGCATGTAGGCATGTAGGCATGTAGGCGCTTGACTGAGCCGTTTCTGTGTGACTGGCACCATTTTTGCTGCTCCCTCGTCGCGAGTTGAATATTCATTCGCTCTTCAGCAGAGGCTTGCCCTCACAGGGAGATCTACAATGCGTGCGACGTGGAAGACGTTGTCCCACATTGACCTGCGCCGCTGTGCCGTTTTTGAAGTTTGAGCCCGGCGCAAGAACACTTTGTGGCCCGGTTGAATAGCTTCATACGCCGGACTGCCCGTTCTCGATCTTCGTCCACGATGAGATCGTCGGCTTTTTCACCCACCGTGAGTTTTATGAGGATATTAAAATGAACGAAATCGCATTACTCGATCACGCAGGGTCTAAAGTCCCCAGGTGGCACTTCATAATGATGCGCGACTCCGTCAGAAATGCAGCAATAGAGGCGGCGATAGCCTCTTGTAGTCTCAGAGGAAAGACTGTTGTTGAAATCGGAACGGGCGCTGGCCTTCCGGCAATGCTCTTCGCCAAGTATGGGGCTCGAAAAGTATTCACATGCGAAATGGACGAGCGAATTGCTGACGCGGCGCGGGAGATTATCCGGGCGAACGATTTGCAGGATCGCATCGCGGTGATTGCAAAGTCCTCAAGGCAAGCGATTCTGGACGGCGACCTTCCTTCGGCGCCTGACATCATTTTTACCGAAACATTGGACGCTGGAGTAGTTGGTGAGGGATATGAAGCGATCGCGGAAGATATCCGCCAAATCGCCAGTCCCACTACAGTAGTGATGCCAGAGCGGGTTCAGCAACTCGGTTTCCTCTGCACTGACAGCCAAGCCTTTGAGAATAATTCCGTCTTTAACCAATGTGGGTTTGATCTGTCCGGTTTTAATGTGTTTGCCGAGCGTTCATATTTCCCCGTGAGCCAGATACTGCACGAACCGGTATGTCTCTCGCCAACTGTTCTTTTCAGGAGCTATGACTATCTAAATCCGGGCGCTTTGGATCCGGTAGAACATCAAGTCATTGTGTATAGTTCCGGCCTTTGCCACGGAATGACGTCATATTTTGACGCCCATTTTGGGAAGTTCCTCGTCTCTTCTAGAGAACGGAGGAGCCATTGGCCAACGGCTTTCCACCCTTTACGAGAACCTTTATCGGTCGAATCTGGGCGGCGCTATTATTTGAGAGGCGATAAATCTGGGTTGATCGATTTGGTTTCGATATGAATGGATGAACTCGTACAACGCGTGGATTTCTGCCCAGCTACCTAAGCGCGCGAGCGGCGACAAGCGACGTTTGGATTATGGGAGTGGCCTGCCCCATGGTAGCCGATGGCAATGCCAAGACCGCGTAGCGCCGCGTCCATGCACAAATGCATGCGGTTGAAGAACAGGTGGCTGTCGAGATCGTCCAGCATGACGCCTGCCGCTTCGCAATAGCGTCGCCACCAGTAGAGACCGCGCTCGTGGATCAGCCTGTGCGCAGCGTAGAAGCCCGGTGAGGCCGGATCAGGGCCCTTCGCGACCAATGCGGGCGAGGCGACCGGGAAGGCGCTGAGATCCAGGAGGGTGCAAGGCATCGTGAAGGTGTAATTAGCAGGAAGCTATCCAGATGACACTGACCGAACCCGTTCCCCAGATTAAACCCGGATCCCCCTGAAATCTGCCATGCGGCACCTGGCCGGAGCCGTGTCCGTGGTTACCGCAGGTATTGGCGACGCACAGACGGGCGCGACCCTTACGACCGCACTCACTGTTCGTCGAGCCGGAGGTAATGGTCGTCAGTATCAACCTGAACTCGTCAACCTGGGCAGCAATCAGGCGGCATAGGCATTTCTGCGTGAACGTGCGTCATGCCGACCAGGTCGCGATTGCCGACCGCTTCGCCGGAGGCGGCGGCCTGAAGGGGGTGGAGCGTTACGAGGGGGCTCGCTGGTTTAGCCTTGCGACAGGCGCGTTGGCGCTCGACGGTGCGCTTGCCGCCGTCGACTGCGCAATCGAAGACATGATTGTCCGCTAACAGGGAAAGCAGGATCCGATCTTTTCGCCGACCGTGGCGAACCCCTGGACGAAGGAGGAGATGCGATCTCCATCGAGTTCACTTTCGTCGCCGGTACCGATTCGAACGAGCTTTCTGCAGCCGCGCCGTCCTTTTTTGATCCGCAGGCATCCGCGGCAGCCCTCGCACAAGTTGAGGATGCGGGGTTTCAAACCGTCGTGATCGATGGCGCCGCCAGCCGCTTGAGCAACTTCGATCTTGCGGCCAACGCGGCGGCGTTGACCTCGTCGCTTCAGGTTGTTCTTACACATTGGGCGGGGGTCGTCGCGCCGACAGTGGGCGGCACGCCAGCTGCTCGACGCCGCCAGCGAAGGCCGCCTGGCTCTAAGAATTCTGGCTGACGGCATTGCCGAAGACGACGTCGCTACAGGTTATCGCGACCTGCCAGCGGACGGACGAATATCTGAGGCTGTTGAAGAGACTGTGGTCGAATGACAACCGTTCGACCATGAGGGTCCGTTCTACAGAGTCCGTGGCGGGTTCGTTCCGAACAAGGGTCTGCGCGGTTTGGGAATACCGATCCGGATGAGCGGGCTTTCCGGGACCTCCCTGAAGGTCGGCGGCCGCGAAGCGCAAAGTCCTTTCGGTGTGGTTCGTCGCCAGCGGCAAACGGTACGAGTTTGAGGACGTGCCGCCGGAGACCTTCGCCGCGTTCGAAGCCGCCTTCGCCAAAGGCCGCTTTTTCAACGACCATATCCGCAACCAATTCCGGCACCGCCTGGTTGGTACTCAATAACGAGCTTCAATGGCCTGAACCTGTCGACGTCCGACGGAGAGTTTCTGTCATTCCTCGCGTCTGGTCTAGCCGCACCAGCGCTTCATTGACCATCAGCCGGATCAGGCACAGTGGATGATCGGCTGGAGCGAAATCCTCCAACCGCTTCATCGTGAACAGCTGCTCCATGAACACCTCGCTCCCGCGCATCGAACCGCTTCGCCAAGGTGGATCAGTAGTCTATGTTTTGGCGTAAGCATTTCAGCAGCCTGCTCGGCGCCCGCCGGCACGTGCGGGCGACGCCGGCATCAACCGGCGAGCAGATGCGCCGAGGGCAACAAGCGCGCCTGACGCAACGCCGCCAGATCAGCCGAGCCGGTGCAGAAGCAGGCGACGGCCAACTGGCGGATGACGATCTCGAAATGCGCGACAACCGCCTCGGTGGACACCGTCGCTGCGCGCAGCACGCCGGCCGCCTGCCCGGCGATGTCCGCGCCCAGGTGGATGGCCTTGGCCACGTCGACGCCGTCGCGGATCCCGCCCGACGCGATCAGCTTCACCGTTGGCAGCGCCCGACGTACCGCCTGCACGCTGGCCGGGGTCGGAATCCCCCAATCGGCGAACGCCATCGCCACAGCACGGTCGGCGGCATCGCGGGCGCGCTCGCCCTCCACCGCGGCCCAACTGGTGCCGCCGGCGCCGGCGACATCGACCACCGCCACGCCCGCCTCGACGAGCGCACAGGCCACCGAGGCGGACAGGCCCGACCCCACTTCCTTGGCCACGATCGGCACGCCCACGCTGCGCGCGGCGCGAGCGATCTGCGCCAGGACGCCGCGCCAGTCGCGGTCGCCCTCCGGCTGTACCGCTTCCTGCAGCGGATTGAGATGGACGATGAGTCCATCGGCCTCCAGCGCATCCACCGCCCGGCGCGCCAGGTCCAGGCCGTCGGCCTCGCGCAGTTGCGCGGCGCCGATATTGGCCAGCAAGGGAATGTCTGGGGCCAGGCGGCGCAGCGCGCGCGTCAGCCCCTGGGAGTTGCGGGATTGCAGACTCACGCGCTGCGAACCGACGCACATGGCGATCCCCAAGGCTTGCGCTGCCTCGCTCAGATGCCGGTTGACGGCCGCAGCGCGTGGCATGCCGCCGGTCATGGAGCTGATCAGCAGCGGCGCGCGCATGGTCTTGCCCAGCAGCGAGGCGCGCAGGTCGATCTGCGTCAAGTCCAACTCGGGCAATGCGCAGTGTTCGAAACGGATGTACTCCCAGCCCGCGACCGTGGCCGGCGCCGTTCGCCGATCCAGCACGATGTCCAGATGGTCGTCCTTGCGCCGGCTCAGGGCGGTGTCGCTCATGCTCGCTCCATCCGTCCCATCGGGCGACGGCGTTGCGTCGGATCGGACCGACGGCAGCGCGCGCACGCCGCCGTCTCCCGCGCGTTCAGGCCGGCGCACGCTGGCTTCCCCCCGCAGCGTCGCTGCGGTAGCGGCTGGTCGAGGTCTGGTAGTACTGCGCGCGGATGGCCGCCATGGCCTCGATCAACCGTCCCCATGGCGCGGGAAAGCGTTCTTGCGCCATCACCCGGTGCAGCATGCGCGTATGGCCGGCCAGCTCGTCGTTGAGGAACTCCACCACAGGCATAGCCGGATAGCGCTGCAGCAGCAGGATCGCCGCGTTGTCGGCCTCGCCGGCCGACCTGTCCTTGTCGCGTCCATGCAGATCGTTCTGCAGGCGCCCTATCGCGGAGATGAGCCGCAGGACCTGGCGAAACGCCGGACGCGCGCGCAAGGTCGCCATGTCCAGCCCCCACAGCAACGACAGGCAACAGAACACGTTCGCGTAGGCGATCGAATCGATGCCGTTGTGGAGGTACTCGGCGTAGGACCAGCGTTCCACCCCTGCCGCCTGCGCGGCGCGCAGCGCCGCGCAGTAGCACCGGGTATCGTCGAGAAGCTGAGCATAGTCGCGACGATCGTAGGCGAGCGCGGCCAGCGAAGCGCGCAGCAAAGCGCAGCCCTCGAATCCAGGGAGCGCGCACCGTACGCCCTGCCACAGCGCCTGCTCCACCGCGGCGAGTTGCTCCGGCGCGATCAGGCCAAGGTCGTTGCAATCGTCGAGCCAGAACAGCAGCGCCAGTTCGCGATAGAACGCCACGATCAGCGTTTCGTCCTGCGGATCGCGGCCGGTGCGGGCGCTGGTGTCGCGCAGGCTCGGTTGGATACGCTGCAGGATGTACTGGCCGCCCCTGACCGCTTCCACGGCATGCTCGTCGGCGAACCCGGTCAGGGAACGCCCCCACTCCAGCACTTGCTGCAGCGCGCGTTCGGTCTGGATCATGGCGCCGCTCCTGGTCCCTCGGCCAGGACGCGCCGCCCCCAACGAAGCGCCAGCAACAACCCGGCAAGTTCGGCCACGCGCACGACCCGGGTGGGGCAATACAGTTCCTTGCCGATCCACAGCGGCGTCTGCGGCAGTGCATGCGCCGCATGGCGGGCGAGCATCCACTCCAGCGCACGCGCCACCGCCTGCGCGATGCGCCGGCGCCCTGTCGGCTCTTCGCTCCCGTCCATCACGTGCAACGCGAACAGCGCATAGGCGGTTTCCTCGAATGTGGACGCGCGACCGGTGCCCCAGCCGCCGCCGTCGCGCTGCGCCTGCAGCAGCGCCGCCAGCGCGCGTTCGTCGCGCCACTGGGGGTTGCCTTGCGCCAGCGCAGCGACCGCATGCGCGGTGGGATACAGCCACGAAACGTGCCATTTTTCGTTGTGCCATAGACCGTGCGGGTTGCGATTGGCCTCGACGTAGGCGCTGGTGCCGGCGGCGGGCTTTCCCAACAGTCGCAACGCATGCAGGGCATGGATGTTGGTCGACACCGAGGCATTGCGCTCGCCGGGGAAGGTGACGAACAGCTCGCCGATTTCGAAATGGCGCAACGCATCGACCGCCGGGTAGCGGCCTGCAAGGCGCAGGACGCACAACGCAACGGCGGTGTCGTCCGCATCGGCCGCGAAGTGCAAGGCCGGGCCCAGACCGCGCACGCCCAGGCGGGCGTCGAGCTGCGCGACGATTACGCGCACCGCCTCGGCGAGCGCGGGATGCGCGAACAGCCCGGCCAGATGCAGGGTGTACAGCGACCAGCATGGCTCGAACACATTGATCGGCCAGACGTTGGGAACGACACCTTCGATGCCGCTGCGCGTCGCCCGCGATGCCGCCTGCAGATACGCGTCGGCGCGCCCGACCTGCGGCGTGCCCCCCTGTGTCACGGCGTGTGCACGCCACGCGGCGGTGGCCGCCGGACTGATGCCGATGCTGCCGTCGTCATCCGGGCATGCGGTGGTCGGCGACGTCCCCCAGGCTTCCCAGGAGTGCAGCAAGGGATGGCCGCTCGGCAATGTCGCCACCGCCCCCAGCTTGAGCAGGCACGCTTGCCGCAACGGCAACAGCGCCTGGTGGCGCGGAAACGCCACGCCGCCCAGCAAGGATGCGGCTTCGCCGCACAACTGCGGCAGGATCAGCTCCGCGCCGATCGGCGCGTCTTCCGGCACCGCATGCGCGTAGGGATCGGGCTGGCGCTCGAGGAACCGGGTTGCAGCCTGGACTGCGTCGGCAGCGCCGGGAAGAGGATCGGCACGCTGCAATGCCAACAACGCCGCCCACGTGGGCGCATGGCGGAACAGCGGGAAGTCCGCGCTTCCCCATCCGCCATCGGCCTGTTGCTGCGCGATGAGCCACGCGTATGCGTCCTGGCGACCGGTGACGTTGCCGTGGAACTGCAGAGCTCGCGCGGTGTCGTAGACGGACGGACCGACGCTGCCGCCGTCGCTCATCTCGCTCAGCAGGTGGCGCAATTCGGAAAGGATCTGTTCGGACAGCGCGTTCAAGCGGGATGTTCCTTCTGCAGACGGTTGACGAGGACCAGGATCGAGCAGTCGGTCAGGCCCGTCGCGGCCCGGCGGACGGGCAGCGCCGGACGGCCGCCCTGCTCCGGCGCGGCGACGCGCCCCGATGCCGGCGCCGGTCCGCCGCATACGCTTGCGCGCCGCGGGCCGCGGCCCGCTGCGCAACCGCTGCGATCGGCGCCGCGGACTTGGACATAGTGCAGCATGCGCCGCTGCCGCCAGCCGATCGCAGCGGCACAGGGGCGGCTCCATGCGGACGCGCGCTCATGCGCAGGGCGCGTGCTTGAACAGATACGCGTTACCCCGCTGCAGCATCTGCGCCAATCGTTCCGCACGCGGCCCCAACGGGGCGATGGCCTCCCCGGCGTCGCGCAACAGATCCAGCGCGAACTGGCGCGCTGCCTGCAGCCCCATGATCGACGCGCAGGTCGGCTTTTGCGCCGCCGCGTCCTTGCCGGGGGTCTTGCCCAGCGTCGCCGTATCCGCTGTCGCGTCGAGAATGTCGTCGACTACCTGCAACGCCAAGCCGAAACAGGCGCTGTAGCGATCGAGCGCACAGTACAGCGCAGCGTGCGCGGCATCCTCCGCGATGGCGCCTAGCGCGCCCATGCGAACGGACGCGCGCACTAGCGCTCCGCTCTTCATCCGGTGCATCGCCACGATCTTGTCCAGCTCGACGTGCTTTCCGACCAGCGATAGATCTATAGCCTGCCCGCCTGCGGCACCCTCGGCGGACACCGCCTGCGCCAGTTCGCGCACGAGCGCGATACGGTTGTGGCCGGGCGCATCCAGGCTCGCCAGGGTCAGGAAGGCGTGCGCCTGCAACGCATCGCCGACCAGGATCGCAGTGGCTTCGCCGAACTTGACGTGCACGGTCGGAAGGCCGCGGCGAAGCACGTCGTCGTCCATCGCGGGCAGGTCGTCGTGGACCAGGGTACAGGCGTGCATCATCTCGATGGCGGCGCAGACGTCGTCGAGCATGTGCGCCGGCGTGTCGGCCAGTGCGCCGGCAGCCAGACAGAGCAAGGCGCGGGTGCGCTTTCCGCCATGCAAGGTGGCGTAGCGCATCGCCGCCATCAGATCGGTCTCACCGTCGTCTTCGGCGCAGAGAAGACGCGCCAGCGCCTGTTCGACCCGCTTTGCGCCGTCCTGCATCCAGATTTCCGGCAGCAGCCTGCCGGATGCGCCGCGCGCCTGCGCCCCCAATCCGCCGAGCGCGGAAACGCCAGTTCGGTCGTCGTGTAGCGTGGAACCGGTCTGCATGTTGTTCATGTCCTTGTACCTGACAGGAGACCGCCACGGCGAGCGCCGAGCTGCCGCGGTGTTGCCGGCGTCGCACCGAGCGCGCGCGCCGAGTGCAGCAATGCCGCGCGTCGCCGCTGCCTCGCCACACAGGGCGTGCGATGCCAGCTCATGAGAATCCGATGCGGATTGTCATGGACGGATGTGCGGTCGGGTAATAGCGCCGGCCCTTTTCGACGCCGCTCAGCAACCGCGGCCGCACCCCGGCCTTGTGCATGGTCAGCGCCAAGGCGACGGAGAACTGCACCAGTTCCAGCCATACCAGGTGGTAGCCGATGCAGACGTGTGGGCCGGTACCGAACTGCAGCATGTCCACCGGCCGGATCGGCTCCGTGCGTTGCAGCCACCGCGCCAGGCGGAACTGATCAGGCGCCTCGTGCAGCAGCGCCGAGGTCGAGAAATGCAGCAGCGGGATGCACAGAGGGGTGCCCGCGGGAATGCGCCGTTGGCCGAGCTGCAATTCCTGCAGCGCGCGACGCGGCAGGACCGTGGTCGCCGGATGCACGCGTAGCGTTTCGCGGAACAGCGCCTCGGCGACCGGACACTGCGCCAGGTCCGCGTGCCGGGTCGGCACCGCGCCCACGCGTTGCGCCTCCTCGACCAGGGCGTCCCACAGCACAGGCTGCCGCGCCAGCTCGATCACCATCCAGGCCATCGTCGAGGCGGTGGTGTCGTGACCGCCAAGCAGCAGCAAGCGGATATTGGCGACCAGGACGTCATCGGAGAGCGCATCATCGCTGCGATCGAAGGCGCTCACCATGTCGTTGATCAACCCGGTTCGCGCGGCATGCGCGCGCGCGTCCCGGACGAACTGGCGCAACTGCGCGTCGATCCAGTCGCGGGCGGCGCGGCCGCGCCGCAAGGGCAGTCCGGGCAGGTCGATCGGGGGCGCGACGATCAACTGCAGCAGTTGCCGGTACTTGCGATGCCATCCCGGCAGGTCGTTCGCGGGGATTCCCATGAGGCTGAAGATGAGCTTGAGCGTCAGATCGCCGGTTTCGCGCAGGATGGTTACGTCGCCGCGGTCGCGCCACGCCTGCACCCGCTCCAGGATGATGGGCGCGAACAGGTCGCCGATGCCGGCCTGGGTCAGTCCCTTGGGCAAGAACGCCGCCTTGATCGCATCGCGCGCCTGCCGGTGCGCGCCGCCGTCCTGAGCGACCAACGTTCCGCGAAGCAATTCGGGCGCGATCTCTTCCATCAGCCCCGAGGACACGTCCTTGTGCCGGAGCAGTGCGAATGCATCCAGATCCGTGCAGGTCATCAGGTGGCCGGCAGGGCCGAAATCCAGCCAGAAGTGGCTGCCCAGCGTCCGTTCCGCGCGCCGCAGTAGGCGCGGTAGGTCGCAGACGATGGCGGGAAGATGCCCGACGAGGGGGAAAGCGCCGGGCACGATCGGGATTTTGTGCCGCAGCCGGTGCCGACGATCCAGCGGGTTGAGCAGCATGTTCATCAGCAGCGCGGCGCCGCGGCCGCTTCGGCGATGTCGCCGGCAGGCCGCGCGGCGCGGCTGTTGCCACCGTCGGCGTATGTCGGCACATGCGCCAGCATGCCGCCGTCGATGCACACGACCTGGCCAGTGATGAACGCAGCATCGTCGGAGAGCAGGAAAGCCACCAGCGCGGCCACGTCCTCGGGGCGGCCGACGCGCGGCAGGAGCTGGTGCCGGCGCAGATGCCGTTGCATGCACTCGTCCAGCTTGGCGAGGAGACGCTCGGTCATGATGAGACCCGGCGCAACCGCGTTGCAGCGGATCTGCGCGTGACCGTACTGGGTGGCGAGCGAGGCCGACAGCATGTTCATCGCCGCCTTCGACGCGGCGTAGGACGTCTGCGCGGTGTCACCGCTGAGCCCCTGGCACGACGACATGTTGACGATGGCACCACCGCCGCGGGCGATCATCCGTGGGATGGCCTGCCGGCAGCAGAGCAGCGTGCCGCGCAGATTGGTCGCCATGATCTGATCCCAGACCGCCAGGTCCAGGTCGAGGATCGCGTGGTCGCGCGGGGTCAGATGCATGGCGCTCGCGTTGTTCACCAGCAGGTCGACCCCACCGAAGTGCCGCTCCGCCGTCTCGAACAGCGCTGCCACCGCCTGCGCATCGGCAATGTCCATGGCCAGGGCCAGCGCGTGGCCGGCTTCGGCCGCGATCTGCGCGGTGCAGGCGATGGCCGCCGAGCCATCAATGTCGGCCACCACGACTCTGCCGCCCTCGCGCGCGAGGGCGAGGGCGCATGCCTTGCCGATGCCGGCGCCGGCGCCGGTCACCACGGCCACCTTGCCTTCAAACCGTCCCATCGTGTCCTCCTGGATTGCGTTGGTCTTTCGCGGCATGCCGATAGGCCTCCGCCGGAGAAGGCGCAGGGTTGGCGCTGGCGCGCTCGCCATCGCCAGAGTCGCTTTCGATGACCCGAATGGCGGCGACCGGGCACTGGCTGGCCGCGAGCCGCACGGCGGCGTGCAGCGCCTGCGGGACCGTCACCACGCACACTTCAGCCACGCCATCCGGTTCGCGCTGGCGAAAGGTCCCCGGCAGCGTCAGCACGCACTGCCCGGTGGTTCCGCACAGATCCTGGTCGACCACGACGCGCATCTCAGCCCCCCAGCGCATGCAGCCGCACCGGCAGCGCGCGGAACGTCCTAAGGAACGCGGAGGGCTCCCGGGTCGGCTGCTCGGCCAATGCCAGCGTGGGGAAGCGCGCCTGGATCCGCGGCAGGCTCTCGGCCAACTGCACCCGGGCCAGTTGCGCACCCAGGCAGAAGTGGATGCCGTGACCGAAGCTCAGCATGATCTTCCCGTCGCTCGACATGCCAGGACTGGTGCCGTAGAACCGCACGGGATCGAAGCGGTCGGGATCGGCGAAGGCGTCCGGGTCGCGATTGCCTGCCGCGATCAGCACGCGCACGTCCGCGTTCTTCGGAATCACCACGCCGCCCAGTTCGATGTCGCGCTGGGCGATCCGCGGAATGGAGCTGAACATGGCAGGCGCGTCGCAGCGCAGGACTTCTTCCACGAATGCCTTCACCCCCACGGCGTCTCCCTGCAGCCAGTGCCGCTGTTCGGGATGCGCCAGCATCGCCAGGACCGCATGGTCGATGGTCGCAGCAGTGGTGGCGAAGCCGCCCAGCAGCATGCCCCACAACATGCTGATCAACTCCGCATCCGACAGCGTGTCGGCATCGTCGTCATGTGCGCCGACCAGCATCGACACGATGTCGTGGTGGGGGTCGGTGCGCTTGCGCAGTATGAGGTCGCCGAAGTAGGCCTGCACCTTGGCGCTGGCCGCGTCCGCCGCGGCGAGCTGGGGATCGCTGGCGTGCGGGCTCAGGCCTTCCAGAATGGGGCCGATGCCGGCGGCGAGCCCGAACATGTCATCCTGGGGCATGCCGAACAGTTCGGCGAAGACCAGCATGGGCAAGGCCAGCGCGAATTCCCGATGCAGGTCCACCGCCTCCCCGCGCTCCAGCGCGGGCGCCATGCCGTCCAGGCGCGCTGCGGCGATGCGCGCGATGCTCGGCCGCAGGTCGTCGATCTGGCGCATGGTGAAATCGCGCGAGATCAGCCGGCGCAGACGCGTATGCGTCGGGGGGTCCATCATCGCTAGCGTGGACGCCAGCAGATTGAGCGACAGGCTGGTCGCCGCACGGGGGAAATAGCGCGCCAGTTCGCCCGGCGCCGGTCCCCGAAACGCATCGCCCGTCGCCTTCAGCGCCCAGTAAATGTCGACGTGGCGGCTCAACAGAAAGAGGCCCGACGCCGCGCGATGCACCGGATCGTGCTCGCGCAACCACCGCATGAACGGATACGGGTCGTGGATGCATGCTGGCGACGCCAGTTCGGCGAAGGCGTCCCGGCATGCTGCTGTGGTTTCTTGCACGTCCATCCTGCTTACCTGTTGGCTGGCTGATCTGACCGGTGCGCGCCCAGGCGCGCCGGAAAATTGCGGAGAAGATCCCCATCCCGGCGGCGTCCGCGCATCACCAGAGCACCGGGAACTCCTCGAACCCGCCAGTGATGATCTCCTTGCGCAGCTTCAGTTCTTCGGGCGCCACGGCCAGGCGTAGCGCGGGAAAGCGCTGGAAGATCGAACCGAACACCACCTTGAGTTCCAGCCTGGCCAGCGCTGCGCCGATACAGTTGTGCGGCCCGTAGGAGAACGCCAGGTGCGGGTTTTCGTCGCGTCCGATGTCGAAGATTTCCGGGTCGTCGAAATGGCGCGGATCGAACGACGTCGCCGGCAGGCCGACCAGCACCTTGCTTTCCGCGGGAATATGCACGCCCGCGATGGTCACCTCGGTCCTCGGATAGCGCATGATGCCGTCCCAGCCCGCGCCCGGCGGGTACATGCGCAGGATTTCCTCCACCGCCTTGTCCACCAGGGATGGATCGCCGACCAGGCGTTCGCGCTGTTGCGGATGGCGGAACATGGCCAGCAGGCCGAATTCGATCTGCGCCACGGTGCTCTCGTGCCCCGCCACCAATATGCCCGCCGCCAGGCCGATCGCCTCTTCCTCGGTTGCCTTGCCCTGGTCGACCGCCGCGAGCAGATCCGTCAGCAGGTTGTCGCCCGGATCCTGGCGCTTGTCCCGCATCTTGTCGCGAATGTAGGCGCGCAGTTCTTCCCAGGCTAGGCGTGACGCGCTGCGCGGGCCGCTTTCATGCTGGTGCGTCATCACCTCGTCGGACAGCCCGGCGAAAAAGGCGTGATCCTCGTAGAGCACGCCCATCAGCGCGCTGATGACCATGGCTGGAAGCGGAAAGGAGAGGTGGCGCCGCAGGTCGGCGGGCTGGGGCTGGGTCGCCAGCGTCTCGAACAACTGCGCGGCGATCGCTTCGACCTGCTGCGCGAGCAGCTTCACCCTGCGGTTGCTGAAGGCCGGCGCCACGATCGTGCGTAACCGGGCATGCTCGCCCCCCTCGTGCGAGACCAGCCATCCCGGCGAACCGAGAATCACCGAATCCGGGGTGAATGCCGCCGGCGGCATTCCCGCGGGCCGGAATGCTGCGTCGGACAGCACCGCCTTGGCCTCGTCGTAGCCTGTCACCCACCAGCCTTCGTGCCCGGACGGGAACCGCACGCGGTGGATCGGACCATTGGCGCATAGCGCCAACATCTCGGGCGAGGGCTCGATGTGATCGATGCGCCACATCGGCAGCGTCGGCAAGGGTTGTTCGGACATGGTGGCACTTCACTCTCTAAGCGATGGAAGGGCGGAAGGTGACCGGCAGGCGCTGCGGGCAGCGAATGACGTAAGACGGCATGTAGACGACGTCCTCCGCGGCGATGGTCAGCGCCAGATCCTCCAGCCGCCCGAACAGCGCGGGGAAGGCGCAGCGCAATTCCAGGCGCGCCAGCTCAGCGCCCAGGCAGGAATGCGGCCCCTCGCCGAACGACAGGTGCGGGTTGTGCCGCCGGGTGACATCGAACCTGTCGGCGCCGGGACCGAAGGCCTTTTCGTCCCGGTTCGCCGCATGGAACGCCATCAGGACGGCGTCGCCGCGGCGGACCATGCATCCGTCGATCTCCACGTCCTGGGTGGCATAGCGGAACGGCAGATTGGCCACTGCGCTGCCCCAGCGCAGGATCTCCTCGATCGCCTGTGACCACGGAACTTGGCCGCTGCGCACCAGGTGCAGTTGCTGCGGATGCGTCAGCAATGCCAGCACGCCATTGCCGATGACGCCGGTGGTGGTCACGAAGCCCGCAGATAGCACCATGAACAGCATGTCGATGAGCTCGGTGTCGGAAACGAGCTCGCCGTTGTCGCGCGCGACGATCAGGGCCGAAGCCAGATCGTCGCCGAGCTGGCCCCGCTTGAGCGCGATCAGGCGACGGAAGAACTCCGGGATGCGCTGCCGCGTCTGTCGCACCTCTGCGGCTGTGGCGGAGGTGTTGGCCCGGCTGTAGGTAAGCGCGACGATCTCCTCGCGCTGTTCGTCCGGCAAACCGAACAGTTCGGCGATCACGTTGGTGGGCAGCGGAACGGCGAACTCGCACATCAGATCGGCACTGCCGCCGCGCTGCGCCATCTCGGCCAGGAGTCGATCGACGCATTGTTCGATCCGTGGCGCCAGCAAGGCGATACGACTGGGCGCGAAGCTCCTGGACAGCAGGCCGCGCAAGCGCCGGTGATCGGCGCCATGTGCCGTGACCATGTTGTCCACTTTGCACATCCCGATCAGCGGATGATCCTCGGGAATCTCGCCGTCCTGCAGCGCCCGCCACTGTCGCCAGTCCCTGTTGAAACGCTGGTCGGAAAACATCCGCCTGAGCGTCTGGTGACGGCCTGCCGCCCAGGTCACCACATTGCCTGGCAGCGACACTCGCGCCATCCCCCGCTGCCGCAGGATCGCAGCAGACAGACTATTAAGTTGCGTGGGAGCGACCGAGACACCGATCACATCGCAATGATCGTTTTCTACGCGCATGCCAACAACTCCTTAAAGAACCATTATGTAATAAAGCACAAAATCATTTGCAGCTTCCCGCAAATGCGTAGCGTCTCATCCCTCAACAAGCACCAGCAAAATTGGATTTCGACTAACCCGCTTGATCTTGCCGGGTTCCGGCGCCCTAGTTAATTGAATAACAAGCCCCAAAACTCAAGTGAAAGAATGTTAAGTTTATTTGTTACTGGAATGTCTAAAATTTCATAATGCCGCAATATATTAACGCCATGGTCAGCCAGCCCTCTAGCCGACCTTAAGGTCGTGTCCCACCGCGTGGTGTAGGTCGGCGGTAGCGAAGCCGCTCGCGAGCGCGCCCTCAACAGCGCTGTAGATGCTATGGGCGGCGGCGAGCGTGTGGCACCCTCGACGCTGTTGAGCAGCTACCTAAGGAGCGCCCC
>NZ_JBVVQV010000045.1:0-36814 GCF_055811235.1 Mesorhizobium sp. WSM4810
AAAGTCCCTTCCAGCGCCGCTCGTTTGTGGCGATTTGCGCATCACGAAAGCTGCCGGCGGCGATCCGAACAGAATGGCTGCATATGCGCAAAACGGATCCTGCGAACCAGATGGTCAGAGTAATATATCAGGGACCCGCAATCTTGGAATGGGCAAAGCTGCCGATTGGCACGGCACAGCGGCATCGCCTGCGCGCAGGTTCTTCGCGTTCAGCACGGAACCGCCCCGGTGAATGCCTGTGGCGACGTTCCGTTCACATAAATTGCATGAGGGCAACGGGCGGGCGGCGCTGTAGCGCTCGATATGCCCGTTCTCGTCGTCACGGCATCCAAGGCTGAGCGGTATGCTGCTTCGACCTAATTGCCGGCCCTCCGCACATGGTACATGAAGGTCCGGAAATGGTCGAACACGACCTTGAGTTTGACCAGCCTATAGATCCGTTTCTGGCGCTAGTTGCCCATTCCGGTGGCCAGCTCGAACGGTAAAACCTGACCCTGACCGGACCTTCCGGGACCGATTTTACTTTCAGAAACCGGACATTCGGGCCCAACCAGCGCGCATGACCCGAATCGGCCATTCCGGCCGCCTATTGGCGTCACGGAAGCGGACGTTTGCGGCTGGTGGAAGTAGCCGGGGCATTTCGAAGCTAAAAAACCGGCGGTCTCGCGCACCTCGATCGCCCCCATCCGAGCGAGCGAGTCCCGCTCCGCGATCTCCGTCGCCTCCGCAAGGTTCTTCGCTCGATGAGCAGTAAGCCACCCAGATGCTCCTTGGTCTCTGCGAAGGGCCCGTCGGTCCAACTCGCCTTGCCGGCACGAACGCGCAATAGAGGCTTCGCTACACCCAATACGGTCGGACGCCGTAGTAGTCGTAAACGCGGCGGCCACTCTCGGCATTCCAGTCGAAATCCTGGTCGCGAGCATAGCGCGGAGCGCCTTCAACTTGCTCCTTCGTGATGTCAATGCGGAAGCCTGCAAGGCTCTCGTCATAGTCGAGCTTCTGCCACGGCAGCGGATAGTAGTCGTCGCCAATTCCAAGAAAACCACCAAAGCTGAGAACGGCATAGGATACCCTGCCGCCCCTCTTCTCGAGGATCAGCCTTTCGACCTGCCCGATGTGATTTCCCTGGATGTCATAGACGTTGGTGCCGACGACCATGTCGCTGGCGATAAGATCGTGGGTCTCACGAATGTCGGGGTCCTGGTTTGTCATGATTTGCTCCTTCCCGTCGGTATGGAGCAAAAACGGGTCCGTGCCCTCGAAGTTCCAAGGATTGTGCGGACCAGCCGTCAGCAATCTTCTGGCTTGAGCGAGCGAACCATCCGGGTGACGACCGGATCGTAGGCAACTTTTTGCTCCATGCTGTAGTCCATCAGAAACATGGCGGCGCGATCGCCGCAACCGTTATTGTGCAGAATCGGCCGTTGACGTCCCAACCGGCAGAGTTGTTTAGCGCTCTAAGTCCGACCTTAATGCATATCCAAGGCTTGGTGCGGGAAACCGGCATCGCCGCCGAACAAGGTCGCGAGTTCCGTGAACTTGGCAAGCGGCAAATGACCGACGAGCCTGAAGTCACTGATGCGGGTGAGAACAGGCTGTGTAGGTGCTGCGGTCGGTGACCGTCAACGATCCGAATGTAAGGGTCTAGGCAGCAGGGCCGCGATACGGTTGCGGCCCTGACGTCTGATCAACCCTTGAGACGATCCTTGATCTTGTCCTCGGTCTTCCCAAGGCCCTTCTTGGTGCTTTCGTCAAGCTTGCCGGCAGTTCCGCCGGCACTCATTTTCTTGTCACCAGCCGGTTTGCCAGGCTTTGCCTTCACTTCGCCGCTTTTCGCAGAGCGCTTCACTTCATCCTTGTTCATGGTTTCTCTCCCATAGCTGGGAAACCAACATGCGCTCTCACTGAAAGTTCCAGTAGCCAAGGAAAATAAGCATGGCCGGCTCCGAAATGAAATCGATCGCACATCTCACGCGTGAACGAAGGAAAATGGGTGCGTCGATGAACGCGTTCGACGGAATGCCAAGATGGCCGGATAGTCGAAGATGCGATCAATTGGGAGCAACTCCGCCATGCCGCCAAGCTCAGGCCCCGGTCCAGGTGGGCAAGATGGACGCGGTGATGTCCAAACCCGGTTTCCGCAGCGTGGGATCGACCCGCGTAATCGGCATTTGAATTCCACAGCCGGTAGACGCCTTCCCATCGGCTCGCTGCGCAATCGGCTGCATCTTTGCCCCGCACGCCTCCCTCACGCCTGACGGCGTAGTCGAGCGGTTGGATCGGGCATCATGCCGGAATGGCTAACGCTGACCAACGAAACGGCTCGCCCGATCGCCAAATACTGTGAAGGACATGCAGGCAGGCCGCGAAGATTGACCGAATTTGATTTGCCAGGGAATCGGGCCCCTCCTACGCCCGGCACGTCAGGCGAAGGCGGCCACCCCCATCGTTACAACAGCCACAGCCATCACGACGGTGGTCAGCCATCCAAGCGATTTGAGCACCCCGGTGACGACGAACTGCCCGAGGACATCCCGGCGTGTGGCGAAATACATCATGATCCCCATGACCGGAACGGCGACGATGCCGTTGATCACCGCCGTCCAGACAAGCGCCTTTATCGGATTTATCGGCGTGAAGTTGAGCACCGCCCCGATCACGGTCGCGAGCATGATTGTTCCGTTGAAGGCTTGTGCTTTCAGGGGCTTTCGCGTCAGCCCGGTGGGCCAGCGTAGCGCTTCGCCGATCGCGTAAGCTGTGCCGAGCCGGCCAGAACAGGCACTGCAAGGAGGCCCGTGCCGACGGTGCCTAGGGCGAAGAGCGTCGAAGCAAGGGGCCGGCAAGAGGGCGCAGCGCTTCCGCCGCCTGTGCCGAGGTCTCTATCTCGGTGATGCCGCCCGGGTGCAGCGTGGACGCCGCGGTCAGAATAATCGCCAAGCCGACGATGTTCGAGGCTGCCATCCCGGCCATCGTGTCGAAGCTTATACGTTCAAGAGCAGCCGGGCCTTGGGCGGGCTAATAATCGGGATGTTAGCATCATGAACCTTTATCCTGTGTTCTCCTATCCAGATGACAACCAGTGTCCGCAAAAGGGGGTCGACTCCTGCCGGTGGCTGAAGGTCAGCTAACGAGGCGCGCTGCGAATGACCGGTAGTGGCGCAACGTGCTCGTTCTGGCTGTTGAGCCGAATGGCAACTTCCCATCCATTTCGGCGTTGGCGGCGGCCAGCTGGTGGAGTTTTGACGCTGCACGTCGGCTTGCGAGATAGCCGCTGCCGGGACGGCCGGTCGCCGGCACGCGCTCGGGCGGGGGTGGGGTCGAATGTGGGGCCTACCCGATATGCAGGCTGGTTTCAGCGGCAGGCCCAGTCGACAGCTGGGGAGGTAATGATCACAAATACCCACCGCTCGCTTCAACAGAAGTGCATGGTCTGCGGTCTCCCACTGCACTGATCGGCGGTGTGCGACCTGACGTGGAGCCATCGCGTCAAGCCCTTGAGACCGGTTCAGGGCCGCCGCCCGCCACCTGGTTTACGCGGCGCGTCGTTGGGCGAGGTGGAACCCCGAACGGGGTCGACGAGGATCGACGGCAGTAGCGATGCTGTGGTGGTGATCGCAATAGACGCGGTCCGGCGAGGTTGGCCCAGCACAAAAGCGGTGGCCGCCGGGCACTAACGGGTCTTCGCGAACCGGAAAGCGGCATTGACAGGAGCCCAGCCTAATGAGGGGGACGCCGCTCGTACTGGAGGCCACAGCTGCTGATGGTAGGTGCGCTTGGACTTTCCAAGACAGGAAGACCGTCGGACCCGCTGCGGCTCCACCTTTGCCGATTGTGTTTGCAGCTTCGCGGCGTTTGGCGACCATGTTGCGCATTGCGACCGCCGAACCCGGCTGACGCGAGGTTTGGAGCTCCAATGCGTCGCTTCAACCAGCGGCGTCAGAGTCCGTGTTCCGTTACGGTGAACAGGCTCACAGGGTCAGGGATGCCTCGGATGGGGAAGTCGCCCAGTTCCTCGACGGGCTCTTCGATCAATTCAGCAACCCTGTCGGACAGGAGCAAGCGCCGCCCGGTCGTTTTCGATAGCGGTTCGATCCGCGCCGCCAGATTGACAGTGCGCCCAATGGCGGTGAAGTCGAGCCGATCCCTGGATCCGATATTGCCGAAGAATACGGGACCGCGATGCAGCGCAATTCCCATGCTGAGCGGCCGCCAGGAAAGGTCGCGCGACGGCTCGCCGGACTGAGCCTCGTTCAGGCTGTCCACCGCAACCAAACCGTTCCGAGCGGCGGCGAGTGCCGCAGCGGCGGCGGCCGGCGCCGACTGCGTGCCGAAAATGGGGAAGGCCGCCAGCATGCCGTCACCGACAAATTTCAGGACCTCACCGCCTTGTTCATGCACCGCATCCACGAGACCTTCGAAAAAGGCGTTCAGCAGCCGGATCATCTCGGCGCTATCGATGCGATCCGAGAGGCCGGTGAAGTTGCGCATGTCGGATACCCAGATGACCGCCTCGATGGTCTCGCCAAATCCGCGCCTTATGTCACCGGCGAGGACCCGCTTGCCAATGCGTCGGCCGAGATACGCATCGAGCACGTGCTCCGCGATCTTGCCACGCGAGACGATCTCGACATTGAGCGCCAGAGCCGGGCGCAACGCCTCGACGGCTTCGATGGTGGCGCGGGAAAAGCCCCCTGCTTGCCGTGTGGCAAGCGTCATCAGCGTAAACTGGCGGTCGTCCCGCTTCAGCGCGAAGCCCCAATAGTCCGTGTATCCGGCCTCCGCGAGGGTCCGCATGATCGGGTATGTCGACTGCGCCACTGAATCCTGGGGGTTCACCCGAATTGACCGGCCCTCCTCGATGATCGGCCTGAGGGGGCTGGTCAGGTAGTCGGTTGTTTCGCGGACATGCGCGTTGACTTCCACCTCATCACAGACACCGAGATCTCCGTGCCAGTGCGCCGTGATGCCCACAAGCTGCGGATGCAGCGTCGACATGTTGAGCGTTGCCCGCTCGATCGGCTGGCCTGCCGCGACCAGTCGGGCGATGACGCCGTCCAGCAGCTCTGCCGGTCCGGCGGATGCTGCCGTCCCCGACATCAGCCAGTCGAGCGCCGTGCCATCATCTGCCGTGACTAGCGAAATGGGTCGGCGCCGGACCAACTGGAGATCAGGCGGATATTCCAACCCCACCGGACCAGTCGACAGCGATGCTTCAGCGAGTTCGGATCGTTGAGCCGGCATCATTCCTCGCGGCGTCATTCAAACGACAGATAGGCTTCCGAGGGGCAATCGCCAAGCTCCTATCATACGGCCTTTGAGCCCATCACTGTCTACAAAACGATCTTGCCGACTTCTGCTTCTCCCTACGTTCCTTTCGTAGACTTCCGTGATCGGGAGCATGAGGTAGCAACATGTCCAAGCTGAAAATCGCGGTCATCATTGGTTTCACGCGCGATTCCCGTTTCGGGCCGGCGCCCGCACAGCGGATCTTCGAACTGGCCCGGAAGCGCGAAGAACACGATGTGGAACTTCTCGACCTGAAGGCGGGTTAGCGGAAAGGTGACTGCAAAGCCCTGTGCCAGCAGGTGGATCTGGTCACTCCGCCGAAGCAGGCGCCAGCAATGTCTGGCGCGACCTGCTCGCGCAGATGAGCCAAGGGCAACTTTTCGCTCTCTACGGTCATTCAGTTGCGAGCGTTGCATGACGCGATCTGACCCAAGCCAGGCCTTCCTGTTTTGTTGGAAGAAGGTCTGGAAAGGGGTGAATTGAGACACCGCGCAAGGTCAGCGGCGTGTACCAGATCGGCGATGCGTAGGCTCGCTCGGTGATCGTCATTGCTGTCCCCGGCAGAGAGTCGACCCCATATCGCTTGGCATCGTAGGCAGTCCGGCGCGGCGTCGGAATCTCGATCACTCGGTCGCAGTAGAGGGCGGGCAAGCTCGGGTCGAACTCCGGGTTTTTCCACACCTTGATGAGCTCGGGCGCGCTGATCGTATTCGTCCAGGTCGCATTCTCCACATCGACGGTGCTGCCTACCGAACGAAATTTGCCGTCGCCGCCTGGCTTGCGGTCGCCCGACCATGCGACATCGTAGATTTTCTCGTGCAGATTGCCATTCTTGTCGAGCCAACCTTTGACGATCTGGTAGCGGTCAAGGTTGGCGCGATGCGTTCGGCCGGCGGCACGCAGTCCGGGCCGCCGTCCTTCGTCACCCTCGCGACAAAGTCGCGGACGACCGACTTCGCCACGCCTTCGTTCCGGGAGGGAAGCGGGTCCGGCATTATGCGGCCGCCCCATGGGCGTGGCCCTCATGGCTGTGCCTGCGCAGCCGGAACGCCAGCCCGACCAGCATCACGCCGAAGACGATGGCATAGGCGCCGATGACCCAGAGCAGACCGAGCGCCCCGGCGCCCGGAGCTATCGCGATGATTGCGCCGACCAGCACGGATAGCGCTCCCGCCGCGACCAGCCACCACTCGTTGTCGATCTCCTTCCTGAGCCGGATCGCGCCGATGATCTGCATGACGCCGGTGGCGATCATCCAGCCGGCTATAAACAAGACAAGCACGATCGCGGTCATGCCCGGCAAGGCCATCGCGACCAGACCCGCAAGGATGCCGAGCACGCCGACCAGCGCCAGCCACCATCGCGGCGCCGGCGCCCCGCCCTTGATGGCTGCAATGAGCGCCAGCACGCCGTCGACGAGCGCAAAGGCGCCGTAGAGCAGGACGAGCGTCACAAGCGAGATACCCGGCCAGATGAAGGTCAGCACGCCGAACAGAATCCCACAGATGCCGCGCAGCAGGATCAGCCACCAGTTCCGCGCCAGCGCATGAAGCATCATTCTGCCGGCTATTGGCCCGGCTGGACGTGTCGTGCTCATTGTTCACCTCCGTTCAGTTGCGATCGGTCGATGCGCCGGCGTAGCGAGGTATGCTCGTCGCCCGCAGCGTGTCTAATGCTCGCTTGTGCTGGCCTCTGCCAGTGCCTTCAACGCGTCGTGACCTGACGTTGACTATCTGGGCGGCTTTCCCCCGCCGCGAATCAAGCCACGCGGAGACGACGAACAATCCTGCGCTTGGTCACGGACTTTTTCAACGGTATCGGCGCGACCTTGCCATTCGCGTACGCCTCAACGATCTTCAGCCACATTTCTCTGAACGGCTATTCCGCGATGGTGGAAAATTGGGCAATTGGCCCCGACAACGGTTCCTACCGCTCGCGCGAAGGATGGCGCTATATAACTATGATCGGACTTCATCCGTGCGAGGAACATCGCCCCCTGGCTGACCGGCCTCGCAATGGCCGTCCTCGGAAGCGCCATTGTTGCACTTACGATCGCGCTCGGTGGTTGAAAGCCGCACTGCATGGGCTTGGCCCTTTGCACCATTTTAAGGAGGAGCCAAGGCGTTGTCCCTGAGTCCCAACGCCATCCTGATCCTATTGGCCATAGGTGCAACCGTCGCGCTTGCGAACGTCCTGGGTGTCGTCTGGCAGCCGATATTCTGGGCCATCGTGATCGGCATTCTGTTCCACCCGCTGATGAAATGGATCGACTCGCGGCTATCCGGGCGGCCCAGCCTTGCGGCCGCGTTGACAGTGCTGGCGATCTTCGTCTTCGTCCAGATCCCGGCGCTTCTCCTGGGCTCCATGGTCATCCGCGAGGGCGTGTCGCTCTACACCCGCATCCAGAGTGGCGCCGTCGATCCTGGCGCGGAGCTTCTCAGACTGGAAAACCTGTTCCAGCCTGAGCTTGGGCAATTGATGACCGGGATCGGGATCGATCTCGGCGCAATCACTGAAAAGCTCCAATCGGCGATACTACGCAGTAGCGAATTCGTGCTTTCGTTGTTCCTCAGCGCAGGCCAGAACGCAGCCGCCTTTCTGATCAACTTTTTCCTGATGCTCTATCTCCTGTTTTTCATTCTTCGGGACGGAGAGGACATGTACCGGCAAGTGTTCAGAGCGGAGCCACTCCCGACTAATCAGAAGCAGCTCCTCTTCAAAAAGTTCGCCGACGTGTCGATTGCCACGCTGAAGGGAACGTTCATCGTCGGGCTGGTTCAGGGTGCGCTCGGCGGTTTGATCTTCGCCGTTCTCGGCATAAACGGGGCAGTGTTCTGGGGCGCTGTGATGGCAATGGTCTCAGTCCTGCCTGCTGTAGGCACAGCCCTGATCTGGGTGCCGGCGGCAGTGATCCTCATCGTCGGCGGGGCCTGGATCAAGGGACTGATCCTCTCGGCATTCGGGACTTTCGTGATCAGCATGTCAGACAATGGTCTTGCGGCCAATGGTAGTGGGTCGCCAGACGAAGATGCCCGACTACTTGGTGCTCTTCTCCACCTTGGGCGGGCTCAGTGTCCTTGGCATCAGCGGCTTCGTCTTGGGACCTGTGGTCGCCGCGCTGTTTATGGCGGTTTGGAAAACTCATTGAGGAAAACTATCCCCAAGAATGATCGCCGACGCACGCCCGTTCGTCTTGGGCTCAGGCCTGAGAGTTCGGTCGAAGGTGCGATCCCCGCCAATCCCCAATGACACCATCACGGCGCCGCCCTTCCGAGACCAATGCTCTCGTTGCTCGATCACGAGAGCAGCAGCGATCGCATTTGCGAACGTCCGCCGTGCGGTCCAAACACGACGTTCGAGATGCTATTCGCCAAGGTGAGAAGCTGGCGCAACCAAGCCGATCGGAGCACTCGGTTGGCCTCCATAGCCGTGACGCCTCCTACG
The DNA here is from genome assembly GCF_055811235.1 of Mesorhizobium sp. WSM4810. Classification (NCBI taxonomy): domain Bacteria; kingdom Pseudomonadati; phylum Pseudomonadota; class Alphaproteobacteria; order Hyphomicrobiales; family Phyllobacteriaceae; genus Mesorhizobium; species Mesorhizobium sp. WSM4810. The sequence continues at coordinate 8,731 of NZ_JBVVQV010000045.1, forward strand.
TTCCATGCGGGTGGAATGTTGCCATTTGTCTCGTCGACAGGAACGAGCAGGTAGCGCCATTTGCTGCCATTCATGGCTCTTCTCAAAAGCTGCCCTTCGCGAAACGGCTCGACTCGACCCTAAGCGGAAGCTCGTTCGCCCCCGGCTGAATCACGCCCATGACCCAAAGCTGTCATTCCGCCCGAACGTGTCGTAGCTTCTAATGGCTCTGCCGATGGGAGGGATCATATCCGAGCGCCCGATTGCCCTGACATAAGGCGCTGGTATTGTGTAGTTGACTGGGCTCCCAAGCGGAGCCGTCACACGTGGGAGGAGTCCGAGCGTGCAGCGCCGTTTGGCGGCCATACTCGCTGCCGATGTGGTCGGTTACAGCCGGCTCATGGGCCATGACGAGATGGGCACGCTGACTAAGCTGAGAGCGCTGCGGGCCGAGCTGGTCGATCCAAAGATCGCCGAACACATGGGTAGGATTTTCAAGGCGACCGGCGATGGGTCCTGGCTGAGTTCCCGAGCGTTGTTAACGCCGTTGCCTGTGCGGTCGACATCCAGCGGCGGCTGGAGGCGCGCAACGCCGACATGCCAGAGGACCGCGCGATCCGACTGCGGATCGGGGTCAACCTGGGCGATGTCATCGTCGAAGGCGAGGACATCTTCGGAGACGGAGTGAATATTGCGGCTAGGCTTGAGAGCGTCGCCCCGGCCGGTGGCATAGCGGTGTCGGGCACAGTGCGTGACCACCTCGGCAACCGGCTCGGTCTGCAGTTCGAGGAGTATGGGCGAGCAGGCGCTGAAGAACATCGAGCAGCTGGTGCGCGTTTGCCGAGTGCGCCTAGCCGATACCTCTGCCTTGGTGCGTCGCGCACTGTCGCTACCCGATAAGTCGTGGATCGCCGTCTTGCCGTTTGTCAATATGAGCGGCGATCCAGAGCAGGAGTACTTCTCCGACGGCATCACAGAGGACATCATTACCGAACTTTCGCGCTTTCGGTCGTTGTCCGTCATCGCCCGGAATTCCTCTTTCACCTACAAGGCACGGACGATGAAGATCCCCGACGTGGCACGCGACTTGGGCGTGACCTATGTACTCGAGGGAAGCGTTCGTCGCGCCGGGAATCGTCTGCGCATCACCGCGCAGCTCATCGACGCTGAGACCGGCAGCCACATCTGGGCGGAGCGCTATGATCGAGAAATTGCCGATATGTTTGCGGTTCAGGACGAGATAACCCAGAGGATCGTGGGCATGCTGGCGGTGGGCCTCGAAGACGTTTCCTTGGAGCGGGCTAAGCGTAAGCAGCCTGAAAACCTCATCGCCTATGATCATTGGTTGCGCGGCAAACGTCTCTTGTGGACGGTGGGTCAGAACAATCTTGAAGCGCGCCAACACTTCGAAAAGGCTGCTGCCACAGACCCAAGCTTTTCGCGCGCCTATTCCGGTTTAGCGGTGACCTACCAGATGGAAGCGCTTGATTTGCTAATTGCGGCAGAAGGTAGAGGCGCTTATGACATGGCCTTTGATTGCGCCAAACGGGCCCTCGCGCTCGATGAAGCCGATTATCAAGCCCACATCGCGCTGGCATGGCCTTGCCTCTATCGCGGCGACTATGAGCGCATGAAGAAACATGTGGATCGCGCCATCATGCTCAACCCTAACGATGCCGACAGCCTCACCAATGCCAGCTACATGCTCGCAATGTATGGTGAAGCGGAAAAGGCGGTTGCCTGCGGCGAAGCGGCAATGCGTCTCAATCCACGATACGCCGATTGGTATATCGCCTTTCAGGCGACTGCCCTATTTACCGCAAGGCGGTATCCCGAGGCCCTAGCCGCGCGGATCAGAGTCCCTGACTACTATCGATTCAACTTTTTTCCGCGCAGCTATACTTGCCAAGCTTGATAGGCTTGCCGAGGCAAAGTTATGGGCGGAAAAAGCAGTAGCGAGGCTGAAGGCAAGGCCGGGGGGCGTTGAGCAAGCAGCCAAAGGATGCATCCAGCTTCTGCTCGACAACAACCCGTTCCGCCGTCAAGAAGATCGTGATCACTTCGCAGAGGCGATGCGCATGGCTGGCGTGCCCGGATAGCCGCTTCGACCCATTCCGGCGGATGTACGTCGAACAGAGTGTCTGGGAGGTATTGGTGAAAGCGCTCACTTTACTGATGGTGAATGATTATCCCGACTATATCGACGCGGGGGAGTGGGCGCGATCTCTCAAGGCGCGCGTTTCTGGCCTCGACTTCCGATTATGGCCCCATCACGGCGATCCCGGCGACATTGACTTGGTGCTGATCGATAAGGGTACGCCGCGCGGGTTTTTTGAAGGTATGACGCGATTGCGTGCAGTTGCCTATCTCGGCGCGGGCATAGACGGCTTGCAACTGGGTGAGCTGCCTGCGGGCGTTGGCGTCGTACGTTTGGCGACCCGCAAACTTGCCTCGGAGGTTGTGCAGTACATTGTTCTCAGAGTACTGTGCCAGCAACGCCATGTATTTGAATATGCTGTCCAACAGACCCAGAAGAGATGGCGCCCCATCGCGCCACGGAAGATCAGCGAGACCGGCATCGTTATCCTTGGGGCTGGGCGTATCGGTGGATGGGCCGCGCGACTCTTCGCCGAGCTGGGATATCGCTCGGCGGCGTGGTCCCGCAACCCTAAGCAAATCGCCGATGTGGCCTGTTACGCTGGTGCCCCAGCGCTTAAAGAGGCCTTGGCTGAACGAGACTTCGTCGTCTGCGCGCTGCCGCTGACCACCGAAACTCGAGGAATACTTAATTCCGAGACTTTCCGTCTGATGAAGCGCGGCGCCTACCTCGTTAATGTCGGACGCGGAGCACACGTCGACGAGGCTGCACTTCTGCACGCCATTGACGCTGGGCAACTGTCAGGCGCCTGCCTCGATGTTTTTACCTCGGAACCGCTCGACCAGGCGAGCCCGCTATGGGCCCATCCGAAGGTGACCATCACACCACATGTGGCAAGCTATTGGGTCTATTCGGGCATAGCGCAGGTGGCAGGTCTGTGCGAGCAGATCAAGTTGGGCAATGACATCACCAATCTCGTAGACCTTGAACGGGGCTACTAAGGGCCCGTATGGCAATAACTGCTTCAGTTCCTTGACGGGATTCGGCCAATTGCGGCGGCCTTATGAAACTAATCGATTCGATAATTTCTGTACCGACCAAGTGCGGGTTAAGAATTTACTCTTAGTCCGTTAATGGCGCTACCTGCTCGTTCCGGTCGACGAGACGAATGGCAACATTCCACCCGGGCCGGCCGTACAAGGCGTTTCAGGCGACGAAGTCGATCCAACACCGTGCGTGGCTCGGTCGCGCCATCAGCAGCCGTTCGGCGCTGGTAGTCCGAATGGCTGGTTTTACTATGAGCAGTCATTGAACCACTTCGCCGATGGTTGCCACTGTTTCGATTGCTGCCCGTCGTTAAAGCTGCGAAGATTAGAGCTCACCTGTTGGCTGTGCAGGAAGGCACGTATGCCAGTTGTAAGAGCGGAACGGCGGCTTGCCGCGATCATGGCCGCCGACATCGTGGCATATTCACGCCTGATTGAAACGGATGAGGCGCGCACGCTTACTGCAATGAGGGCCATTCGATCGCGAATCATAGAGCCGCTGATCGCCGACATCGTCAAGCTGATGGGGGACGGCGCAATCGTGGAGTTTGGCTCCGTTGTCGAGGCTGTGGCCTGTGCTGTCGCCATGCAGGAAGGGACGGCTATCCATCAGCGGGAGGTCCCGCCTGAGAGCCGTATTGTGTACCGCATCGGGATCAACGTCGGTGACGTCGTCGTGGACGACGGCGACCTACTCGGAGACGGCGTCAACATCGCCGCGCGGCTTGAGGCACTGGCGGAGCCTGGGGGCATTTGCATTGCCGATGCGGTGCAGAAACAGTTGGCCGGCAAGACTGACTTCGCCTTTGAAGACACCGGCGAGCGCCCGCTGAAGAACATCGCGCAGCCGGTCCGCGTCTGGCGCTGGACCAGGGAGCCGGGTCTCGGAGACACCGTTGCGCCGTTGGCCTTGCCTGACAGGCCATCCATCGCAGTGCTTCCATTCGACAATCTAAGTGGCCAGCCCGAAGACACATACTTCAGCGACGGCATAACCGAAGACATCGTCACCGGCCTGGCGCACTTCCGCTCGCTGTTCGTGATCGCCCGCAACTCGTCCTTTGCCTTTCGCGGCAAGGCGACCAGCCTCGCCGAGATCGGACGGCAGCTTTGCGTGTCTTATCTTCTCGAAGGCAGTGTGCGGCGGGCCGGGGCACGCGTGCGGATCACCGCGCAGCTGATCGAGGCGGCGACCTGGGCGCATCTTTGGGCCGAACGGTACGACCGCAGTCTCGACGACATCTTCGCGGTACAGGACGAGGTCACCATGACCATCGTTTCGACGCTTGTTGGGCGGATCGAGGACGCAAAACTCAAGCAATCGCTGCGCAAGCCAACAGTCAGCCTCGCAGCCTATGACTTCCTTCTGCGGGGCATCGCGCGTTTCAGAGGTTACTCAGAGGACGACAATCGGCAAGCCTGCACCTTCCTTGAGAAGGCCATCGCAAACGATCCGAACTACGCCTTGGCGCACTCCTATCTCGCGCTCGCCCGGATTGCCCTCCACGGCTATGGGGCTGCCCCCCTGGACATAAGAAGAGCGTCAAGCGTGATGGCGAGGCGTGGCGTCGACCTGGACCCGCAGGAGGGCGGTTGCCACCGCATCCTCGGACAAGTTCTTCTATACGTGCGCGAACTTGACGTCGCCGAGCATCACGCCAGGCGGGCCGTAGAGTTGAACCCGAATGACGCGGACGGTGCGATTTCGATGGGGGATCTCCTGGTGACAAAGGGGCATCCGGTCGAAGGCCTTGCGTAGACCGAGAAGGCTAGCGCAAGCGCTCCCCTCAGCGGATTGCGCGATTTCACGTCCACCTCGCCATCCTGATACTCAACAAGTTTAGGCATGACCTTCTCCGTTACTCTTTAGGGGCCGCAACGCCCGTCGCGGGCGGCAGGCCGGGTTGTTGTTGTTCGGGAGTTATGTCGGGCAGTCGTGCTGCTTCTTGCTTCTCTTCGACGTAAAGTCGTCGGTTATCATGCGGCTTATCCAAAGGCCCCAGGGGCCGCTTCTCTCAAGACGCGCTGGAAAGGTATCTAACTCGTGCCGGCAGTCAAGGGGCTGCCAATGTGCGACTCGCAATTGAAAGGCTTTAAGGCAGGCAAGATGGGAGCCGTCGCGAAACTCAGCAATCGCGCGCTGCTGAAGGCGCGCAGCCCAGACGACGGTAACGATCAAAGGGAGACGTTTCGTAGGCGAAGGCAGAGTTCTTCAGCCTGCTCAAAGAAGTCTGATGCTGCACGTGTCGGATGCCGCGCGTCTATGCTGGCTGTCGGGGATATGCCGCTGTCAGGCCATTTATCGTCACGACAAGGCTGTTTGTGGTTGGGCGACTTATTTGCGCTCCAGGTCGCCTTGACGTGCGCGGTGAAACAGCAGGGAGTCAGAAAAAATCTGGCGGGATTTCGAAGCAACGTTTTCTCCGACGTGTATCCCTCCGTGCCGAAAATCGGGACCGGCCCCTCCCTGGGACTGATTGTGACTATTACCGCCGTTGGAAATATGAATGTCTACGGGCGTCGCGCCGCAGGCCGGGCGAGCACGGACCGTACCGAAAGCGGCAAGTCTAATAAAGGGGGTTGAAATGCGACATCAGCTGACTGGCAACGCCGGTCTGTACCACGTAGCGCGGGAACTATCGCGGCGCGGTTGGCATGTCATGCCCACCGTGCGAAACGCACGGGGCGCAGACCTCTATGCCGCAAGCGACGATGAGAGCCGCGTCCTACCGATTCAGTCAAAAGCTCTATCGAAGAAAGACCCAGTGCCGCTGGGTGGTTCGCTGGACACCCTTCGCTCAGATTGGTGGGTTGTAACGATCAATGCGAACACCGCAGCACCAACGTGCTATGTCCTCACGAAGGACGAAGTGAAAGCCGCAGCGCATCGGGGAATGAGTGCAACTGGCACGATATCGTATTGGCTACAGCCAAAGTCCTATGCGCTTCCTCAGTATCAAGAAGCATGGGACAGGCTCGGCAGCCCTGCCGCTCCCGGAAGCCTTTGAAACTCAAACTGCAGCTGTAGCCCCTCAAGCAATGGATAGCACATGACGGTCTTGGACACTGTACGGGAGTTCATCCAAGGGAAAGCTCCCCGCGCCGTTTGCGACGACTGCATTGCGGACAGTATCGAACTGTCAATTCGCCAGCACGCCAATCACAAGACACGAGAGCTTGCCTGCGCATTCGGATTCAGCCGACGAAAAGAGGTCTGCTCCACGTGCAAGAAGACAAAGAACGTCATTAGCTACGCCCACAGGACCGGCTAGGCCGGCAAATCTAGACAGTACATGAGGCGTGCTCGCCGAGGTACCGACGACCACCGGCACCGGCCGCTTCAGTCATGCACCTGGACGTAAGGCTGTCGGGTAGTTGGCTAGCGTTGCCGCTACAGGCGCACCCGTCAGGCTCGCAGCGGCACTGTCGGGCGATTTGTCGGCCAGGGTCGCGACTGCCGCGCGGAGAACTGGCCTTTAGCTTTCTAAAGAAGCCGGACAGAATATTCGGACCCACTTCGCCGGGCCGCAGTCTAATCCCGTCCTCGAATGAGTTCAGCGTCACGCAGAGCGCAACAAAATCAGCAATTTCTGTGGCAAATGCAGGACTTTTGAATTTCACTCAGGTCTTCGCGTCACTAAGCGACACTAATATTTCTCAAGGCTTAGCGGGATTCCGAGGGTAGAGCGACCAGTTCAGAAAACGCGCCTGTCGCACCGCGCGGCATCATTGCGACGCTCCCGGCGTCAGTCGCAATATCCTTCCCGCTGGTTCGTCGGTCAACGCCATGACCGCGCCGTCGGGAGCCTGCACCACGTCCCGGATACGCCTGCCGAGAGCGAGGACTTCCTCGCCGGCGACCTGCTTTCCGTCGATCCTGACACGAACGATGCCTTCCGCCGACAGTCCGCCAATCAAGAGGTCGCCTCTCCAATCGGCAAACATGTCGCCGGTGTAGAAGGTCATGCCAGAAGGCGAGATGACGGGCGTCCAGCTATGGATGGAGTCGGCAAACTCCGGCCGCGTGGACGGCTCGGGGATGCGTTCGCCAGAATAGTGCCGGCCCCAGCTGACCTCGGGCCAGCCGTGATTCCTGCCCGCTTGCGGAATGTTCAGCTCATCGCCGCCGAGCGGTCCCATTTCCGCCGTCCAGAGCACGCCGGTTTCGGGATGGAGCGCAGCACTTTGCACATTGCGATGGCCGTAGGACCAGATCTCGTCGGCGCCGTCCTTGCCGACGAAGGGATTGTCGTCAGGCACGGAACCATCGGGGTTGATGCGGACGATCGTGCCGAGATGATTGTTCGGGTCCTGCGCCTCTCGCATCTTGCCGCGCTCACCGAGCGTGACGAAGAGCTTGCCGTCCGGCGCGAATACCAGGCGGGAGCCGTAGTGCAGCCGGCTGGATACGGCTGGTTCCTGCCGGAAGATCACTTCGAAGTTCGAAAGCGCGCTGCCGTTCTCGTCTAGGCGTCCACGGCCGACCGAGGTGGCCGCGCCGCCGCCGCGTTCCTCCGAATAGGAGAGATAAACCGTCCGGTTGTCGGCAAAGTCCGGATCGAGCGCCACATCCAGCAGACCGCCTTGTCCGCTGGCAAGGACGTCCGGCACACCGTCGATCGGGTCGGAAACGGCCCCGTCGGTCGAGACGAGCCGCAGGCGCCCCGGACGCTCGGTGACCAGCAACGCGCCGTCGGGCAGGTAGATCGCGCCCCAGGGATGCTCGAGCCCTTCGGCAAAGGTCTCGACCGCAACGCGGCCTGTTTCGCTCTCGATGCTGCTGTCCTGCGCGAGCGTGGTCGAGGGCGCACCGAAGGCGAGAAGAAAAGACGAAGCAATGAATATCCGCAGCATGATTTCTCCATCCGAACGGAGGCATAGGGGAGGAGCCGCCGGCTCCCCGATATAATGACCGACTGCCGATGCAGTTCCAAGTTGGCGCCGCGCCCCAGGTTTTCAGCTATGGCCAGGTCGAGGTCGGCGAGAGTTCGGCCTGGCACTCTCGGCGTGCCTCTAGATAAAGAAGTCAAATGAGCGCGAACTGAAACCAATTGAGACACAACTGAAACACATCCAGGCGCAGGCGACATGCATGCGAAACGCTTTGGGGCGATGGTCGCCGCAAGACCAGGAACGCAGGAGCGTCGCCGATGACACCCGACCAGACCAGACTTGTCCAGGACAGTTTTCGCGAGATCGTGCCGATCCGCGTGGCCGCCGCCGCGCTGTTCTACGAGCGCCTGTTCGCGATCGACGCGGATCTTCGCGCGCTGTTTCCGGTGACAGACATGACCAAGCAAGGCGCCAAGCTGATAGCGAGCCTCGGCTTCGTCGTGCATGGACTGGACCGAGCCGACACCATCCTGCCGACGGTGCGCGTGCTCGCCAGGCGTCACGTGACTTACGGTGTCGAGGAGCGTCATTACCCGATCGTCGGACAAGCGCTCATCGAGACGCTGGCGGCCGGCCTCGGCACGGCTTTTACGCCGGCTGTCCGCGAGGCTTGGGAGGCGGCCTACGGGTTGCTCGCCAGCGTAATGATCGCGGCTGCCCGTGAGGATCAGCTCGCAGCGTAATTTTGGGGGATGCAGCCGCAGGCGACCACCCACCCAAACGACAATTCCAAATGGAGAGAAACACGATGTTCAGATACACAGCACTTGCGGCGCTTTGCGTCGTGGCAGGTTCCGCTTCTGCCGGCGAACTCACGGCCCGTCAGGGTGGGACCGTCGATCTCGGCAATTTTCACGGCGTCGTCTACTACACCGAGGCGGAGGACGGCTATCGGGTGGTCACCACGATGGCGGCGGGCGAAGAAAACCTGCCGGTACGCTTCGTCGCGACCCTCAGTGAGGGCCAGGCATTCGTGATCTCGGTTCCCGGCGAATTGGCAGGGGCCGGACAGGCACTCGAAATCTCGCGCGCCAAAGGCAAGCTGGTTGTCGCGGAGGTGGAGTCCACCCAGTAACGGGTTGAAAGTTGACGTCGCGACGCAACCGGGTAGTCTGCGCCCGCTTCCGCGTCTTCCAGCAGCGCGAAGAGACAAATCGGCACCGTCATTGGGATGGGTATCGTCCTAACCTCGGAGAAACGAGATGCTCAAGGTGCAAAGTGCGGAAGTTCGATTTCGACTTTTTGAGTGTGGACAATTTTTCCTGATCCTGATGGGCGCTGGTCTACTTGCGCCGGCCGCTTTTGCCGATGTCGTCGAGCCAGCGACCCTCGCCGTCGCGGATTTCGAGTTCAGGGATACATCAGGCGAAGTCAGGGACCAGACCGCCGAACACGAAGCGCGACTGAAGGCATTTGGTGTTGCGTTGCAGGATGGCCTTTCGGAGAAGATCAAGCTCGTCGCGTTACCCTGTCAGGCAGAACAGTGCACCATCAAGGACCCCGGCCTTGTCGATCTCTCGAAAAAGGCAAAAACAGCCAGCGCGAAATATCTCCTGATCGGTCAGGTGCACAAGATGAGCACGCTGGTCGGCTGGGTGAAGTTTGCAGTGCTGGATTTGAGCAACAACAAACCTGTCTGCGATCGATACCTGACTTACCGGGGAGATACCGACGAAGCATGGCGGCGAGCAGCAGAGTTCACCGCGCGTGACGTCGAGAAGCACTGCATTCCGTAGGAATCGCGGTCGCTTTGATCAGCCGGCGCCCTGAACCTCAGCATGGGCTGGGTCCCGCAATTGCGGCGTCAGGCGGCCTTCTTCTTCGCCAGCCTCGCCTTGATGCTGGCGACGTCGGCGCGCGGCGTCGCCGCAAACAGCGTTTTGGTGTAGCTGTGCTTGGGGTGGGCAAAGACCTCGTCGCGTGAGCCGTATTCGACGGCCTCGCCATAATACATGACCATCACATCGTCGGCGATGTAGCGCACCACCGACAGGTCGTGGCTGATGAAGACATAGGTCAGTTCGAATTCGTCCTGCAGGTCGGCGAGCAGGTTGAGCACCTGCGCCTGCACCGACAGATCGAGCGCCGAGACCGGCTCGTCGAGCACCAAAAGGCTCGGATTGAGCATCAGCGCGCGGGCAATGGCGATGCGCTGGCGCTGGCCGCCCGAGAACATGTGCGGGTAACGGTTGTAATGCTCCGGTCCGAGGCCGACCTTCTTCAGCATCTTCATGGCGAGATCGCGCCGTTCGTCGGCTGGCGTGTCGGTGTTGATGAGCAGCGGCTCGCCCAACACGTCGCCGATCTTCTGGCGCGGATTGAGCGAACCGTAAGGGTTCTGGAAGACGATCTGCACCTTGCGGCGCATCTCCTTCGTCAGCCCATTCCTGGCGATGTCGACCTTGTTGCTGTCGATGAAGAGCTCGCCCGCTGTCGCGGGATCGATCAGGGTTATGATACGTGCGAGCGTTGACTTGCCGCAGCCGCTTTCGCCGACGATGGCCAGCGTCTTGCCCTTTTCGACGCTGAACGAAACGCCCTTGACCGCGTGCACCGTGCGCGAGGGACGAAATAGGCCGCCGCCGACATGGTAGTCGCGCACGATGTTCTTGCCTTCGAGAACCGTCACGCTCATGACGCGGCTCCCGTTGCAGGCCCGCTTCCAGCAGCAGGCCCGGTTCCCGCAGCAGAGGGGGCCGGTTCGAACAGCATGTCGGAAATGGTCGGCAGCCGGTCGCCGACGGCGTTTTCCGGCAGCGCCGACAGCAGCGCCCGCGTGTAGTTGCTCTTCGGCTGCTCGAACAGCGACAGAACGTCGGCCTCTTCCATCTTGCGGCCCTTGTACTGGACGATGACGCGGTCGGCGGTCTCGGCCACGACGCCCATATTGTGGGTGATCATGATCAGGCCCATGCCGTATTTGGCCTGCAAGCCAACCAAAAGGTCGAGAATCTGCTTCTGGATGGTGACGTCGAGCGCGGTGGTCGGCTCATCGGCGATCAGCAGCTTCGGATTGCAGGCGATGGCGATGGCGATCATGACGCGCTGGCACTGGCCGCCCGACATCTGGTGCGGGAATGAGTTCAGCCGCTCTTCCGGATCGGCGATGCCGACCAGCTTCATCAGTTCGATGGCACGGGCCCGGCGCTGGGCGCGGTCCATGCCCAAATGGAAGCGCAGCACCTCCTCGATCTGGAAACCAGCGGTGAAGCACGGGTTGAGGCTGGCGATCGGCTCCTGGAAGATCATCGAGATGTCCTTGCCGACGATCTTGCGGCGCTCGGACGGGCTGAGCTCAAGCAGGTCGATGCCGTCGAAGGCCATGCGATCGGCCTTTACCGTCGCCGTGTTCGGCAACAGCCCCATCACCGCGAGCATCGCCACCGATTTGCCGGAGCCGGATTCGCCGACGATCGCCAGCACCTCGCGCGGCTCGATCGACAGGTCGATGCCTTGCACGGCCATGAATGGTCCGGCGGCGGTATCAAACGACACGGTGAGGTTCTTGATCTCGAGAAGAGGCATGGTCACGACCTCTTCAGCTTGGGGTCGAAGGCATCGCGCAGGCCATCGCCGATCAGGTTGATCGCAAGCACCGTGATCAGGATGGCAAGGCCGGGGAAGGTCACCACCCATGGCGCGCGCAGGATGAACTCGCGCGCCGTGGCCAGCATGGTGCCCCATTCCGGGGTTGGCGGCTGCGCGCCGACGCCAAGGAAGCCAAGAGCCGCGGCCTCGAGAATGGCGTTGGAGAAGGACAGCGTCGCCTGCACGATCAGCGGCGCCATGCAGTTCGGCAGGATCGTCTTCACCATCAGCCTGAGATGGCTGGCACCAGCCACCTTGGCGGAGATCACATATTCGCGGTTCTTTTCGGCCATCACCGCCGCACGGGTGAGCCGCGCGAAATGCGGCTGCAGCACCAGCGCGATCGCCAGCATGGCGTTGAACAGGCCGGGTCCGAGGATCGCCACCAGAACCAGGGCAAGCAGCAGCGACGGGAAGGCCAGGATGACGTCCATGACGCGCATGATCAGCGTATCGACCCAGCCGCGGAAATAGCCGGCGAGCACGCCGAGGACGATACCGCTGGTCAGCGAGAAAACAACGACGACCAGACCGATGAACAGCGAGAACCGAGCCCCGAAAATCAGCCGCGAAAGCATGTCGCGGCCAACGGCGTCGGTGCCGAGCAGGAACGTCGATCTGCCGCCCTCCTGCCAGGCCGGCGGCGCCAGCAGCGCATCGCGGAACTGTTCGTCAGGCGAATGCGGCGCGACCAACGGCGCGAAGATCGCCACCAGCACCAGCGCAGTGAACACGACCAGGCCGATGACGGCGCCGGTGTTCATCGAGTAGTAATGCCAGAACTCGGTGAAGGCGCGTTGCCGGCCGCCGGTCGGAATGGAGGCGGCGGTGGCTTCTGCCGTGGTTTGGTCGGTCATCTCACTGCACCCGGATACGTGGGTTGATGACGGCGTAGAGCACGTCGACGATCAGGTTCACCGCCATGACGATCAGCGCGATGATCAGCAAGCCGCTCTGGACGACAACATAGTCGCGCTTGGCGATCGCGTCGATCATCCACTTGCCGATACCAGGCCAGGAAAAGATCGTTTCGGTCAGGATGGCGCCCGCCATCAGCGTGCCGACCTGCAGGCCGATGGTGGTGACGACGGGGATCAGCGCATTGCGAAAAGCGTGGAGCCCGATGACGCGACGCGGCGCCAGGCCCTTGGCGCGGGCGGTGCGGACATAGTCTTCGCCCAGCACCTCCAGCATCGCCGACCGCGTCTGGCGCGCTATGACGGCGAGCGGGATTGTCGCCAGCACGATCGCCGGCAGGACAAGATGACTGGCGGCGGACCTGAAAGCGCCGCTCTTGCCGGAGATCAGGCTGTCGATCAGCATGAACCCCGTCGTCGGCTTGAAGAAATATTGAAGGCCGATGCGGCCGGAAACCGGCGTCCAGCCGAGATAGCCGGAGAAGAAGATGATGAGCAGCAGTCCCCACCAGAAGATCGGCATCGAATAGCCGGTCAGCGCCACGCCCATCGTCGCCTGGTCGAACCAGGATCCGCGCTTGACCGCGGCGAAGATGCCGGCGGGAATGCCGATGAGCACGGCGATGATCAGCGCGATCGTCGCCAGTTCCAGCGTCGCCGGAAACAGCGCTTGGAATTCACCGAGCACCGGCCGCTTGGTGGCGAGCGATATGCCGAAGTCGCCGGTCAGGACCCTGCCGATATACTCGAGATACTGGACGACATAGGGCCGGTTGTAGCCAAACCGCTCGACAAGCTCGGCGTAGCGTTCCGGGCTGACGCCGCGCTCGCCGGCCAGGGCCGTGATCGGGTCGCCCGGCAAAAGCCGGACGAAAGCGAACGCCGCCAGCGATATGCCGAACACGGTCGGGATGATCAAGGCGAGCTTGTGGAGGAGATAGCGGAGCATCTTGCTTCATAGAACGGCGGCGCTTTAAGTCCAGCGTCGCCGTTCTATTTCTCAGCAGTTATTCGGCGACGTCGACGCCGTCAAACCGGTGGATGCCGAGCGGATCCATGACGAAGCCCGTAACTTTCTTGTTCATCGGCATGAAGACCTTGGAATGGGCGATGGTCAGCCACGGCGCCTCACGCTTGAACACGACCTGAGCCTCCTCGTAGATCTTGGTGCGCTCGGCGACGTCCGTGGTCGCCTTGCCCTTCTGCAGGAGGGCTTCGAACTCCTGGTTGCACCAGATCGCATAGTTGGACTGGCCGATGGCATCGCAGCCGAGCAGGAACAGGAAGTTGTCCGGGTCGCCATTGTCGCCGGTCCAGCCGAGCTGGAAGGCCCCGTCACGGTCCTTCTGCTTGCCGCGTTCGCGATACTCGGTCCATTCGTAGCTGACGATCTCGGCCTTCACGCCGATCTTGGCGTAGTCGGCCTGGATCAGTTCCGCGACCCGTTGGGCATTCGGATTGTACGGGCGGCTGACCGGCATTGCCCAGATCTTCATCGACAGATCCGTGACGCCGGCATCAGTCAGCATCTTCTTGGCCGCGTCGGGATCGTAGGGATCGTCCTTGACCTCCTTGTTATAGGACCACATCGTCGGCGGGATCGGGTTTATCGCCGCCTGGCCAGCGCCCTGATAGACGGCATCGAGAATGGCCTGCTTGTTGACGGCCATGTTGAGGGCCTTGCGGACCTCGACCTTGTCGAAGGGCGCCTGCGTCGTGTTGTAGGCCATGTAGCCGATGTTCAGGCCTTCCTGCTCGTCGACCTTGAGGTTCGGGTCGGCTTTCAGGCCGGCAATGTCGGCCGGCGCCGGGTACGACATGATATCGCACTCGCCCGCCTTCAGCTTCTGCGCGCGCACGGCCGGATCGGTGGTGATGGCAAAGATCAGATCGTCGATCTTCTGGCGGCCGCCATAGTAGCCGTCCCATGCCGCATAGCGGATGACCGCGTCGACCTGGTAGTCGACGAACTGGAACGGACCGGTGCCGATCGGCTTTTGGGTGAATTGCTGCCTGGTGCCAGCCTTGTCGAGCTGGTCGGCATATTCCTTGGAGACGATCGAAGCGAAATCCATGCCGAGATCCGGCAGAAAAGCGACCTCAGGCTTGTTCAGCACGAACTTCACCGTCAGGTCGTCGACCTTGACGATTTCCTTGAGAAGATCCGGGAAGCCCATGCCGGCAAAATATTCCCAGCCGGTGCCTGCCAGATAGTCGAACCACGGGTTTTCCTTCTTCCACTGGCGCTCGAAGGAGAAGATCACGTCGTCGGCGTTGAGATCGCGCGTCGGCGTGAAGTAGTCGGTGGTCTGGAACTTCACGCCCGGCCGAAGCTTGAACGTGTATTCGAGACCGTCGTCGGAAACCGTCCAGCTCTCGGCGAGGCCAGGCGTGATGGTGGTCTTGCCGTGTTCGAACTCGACCAGGCGCGAATAGATAGTGCGCGACGACGCGTCGAAATCGTTGCCACCGCTCCACGGCGACGGGTCGAAGCCGGCCGGCGACGCCTCCGAGCAGTAGACCAGCTGCTTGGCATTGGCCATGCCGCCGAGGACGCTTGCGGCCAGCAACGCGGCCGCAAAAGTCAGTTTCTTTTTCATGGAGGACTCCCTGATGTTCTTCCAAGCCCCTCTATCAGGCTCGTGAAGCGCGCATATAAGCACCGTTTTTCCGGCTTTGGAACACCCCGTTTGCCTACCCCATGGGAAGCAGAATTTATTTCTGCGCACTCGCCAAAAAGGAGAAAAAAATGTCAGTTACCGCCTATCACGGTAATGTTAACGACTGCATTTTTTTATTGATCTTCAACCCGGCGTTGGTGAGGAACTGCGACCTTCGGCTGGTCGTTGCCGCGGACGATTTCTTCCCACCTTGCCGCAGGCACAGACTTGCACGGCTGCCGATAGTCGCAATACATAGATGACAGGCTGGATTTCCTGGATGCCGGCAGCAGTGGAGGACGTCTCTGTCATTCGGAGGCGACGCGGCGAGCAGGCAGAGACAATAAGAACAATCGAGGGAGGGACGAGTGGCAAAAACACCAAGGACGACGGCACCAGCGACAGCCAAGGCCAAAACTGCTGCGAAACCGGCCAGCCCCGACAAGCTAAAAGCGCCGACGGCCAAAGCCAAGCCGAAGGCGGCCGCGGTGCCCGCCAAGGGTGGCGCAAAGCCCGCCGCCGCCAAACCAGCGGCGAAGGCAGCACCGACAGCGGCTGCATCGACGTCAAACCCAGGTCCGGCCACAAGGCTGCCGAATGTGGTTGCCGCCGGATTGCCGGAAAAACCCTGGCTCAAAAGCTATCCGAAAGTCGTTCCGGCCGAGATCGGCGCTCTGCCCTTCGGCTCCATCGGCGATCTGCTCGCCGACGTCTGCAAGCAGTACGCCAGCCGGCCTGCCTTTACCTGCATGGGCAAGACCATCACCTATGCGGAAGTCGAGCGGCAATCGGCCGCCTTCGGCGCCTATCTGCAATCGACGGGACTGCCGAAAGGCGCACGCGTGGCGCTGATGATGCCGAACGTGCTGCAATATCCGGTTGCGATGATGGCAGTGCTGCGCGCTGGCTATGTCATGGTCAACGTCAACCCGCTCTACACGCCGCGCGAGCTGGAACATCAGCTCAAGGATTCCGGCGCGCAAGCCATCGTCATTCTCGAGAATTTCGCCAGCACCTTGCAGGCGGTGATCGCCAAAACGGCGGTCAAGCATGTCGTGGTCGCGGCGATGGGCGACATGCTTGGCGGCCTGAAGGGGACGATCGTCAATCTCGTCGTGCGCCGCGTGAAGAAGATGGTGCCGGCCTGGTCGCTGCCGGGCCATGTCAAGTTCAACGCAGCGTTGAAGGCAGCCGCCGGCATGAATTTCAAGCCGGCGAAGGTCGCTGCCGACGACGTCGCCTTCCTGCAATATACCGGCGGCACCACCGGCATCTCGAAGGGCGCGGTGCTGCTGCACAGCAACGTGCTGGCCAACGTCGCGCAGAACGCGCTGTGGATCGAGGACGCCTTCACGGTCAAGCCCAAGCCGGCGCATCTCAACTTCATCTGCGCGCTGCCGCTCTATCATATCTTCGCGCTGACGGTGAACGCGCTGATGGGCATGCAACTGGGTGGCCAGAACATACTCATTCCCAATCCGCGCGACATTCCCGGCTTCGTCAAGCAACTCGGCAAATACCCGATCCACATCTTTCCAGGCCTCAACACGCTGTTCAACGCGCTGCTCAACAATGAGGATTTCCGCAAGCTCGACTTCAGGCCGCTGATCCTGACGCTGGGTGGCGGCATGGCGGTGCAGAAGGGTGTCGCCGAACGCTGGAAGGCGTTGACCGGCTGCCCGGTCACCGAGGGCTACGGGCTTTCGGAAACCTCGCCGGTGGCCACCGCCAACACATTCAGCGACGGCAACTTCACCGGCACGATCGGCCTGCCGCTGCCCTCGACCGAGATCGCCATCCGCGACGAAGACGGCAATGATTTGCCGCCCGGCGAAGTCGGCGAGATCTGCATCCGCGGACCACAGGTGATGGCCGGTTACTGGAACCGGCCGGACGAGACCGCCAAGGTGATGACCAAGGACGGTTTCTTCAAGTCGGGCGACATGGGCTTCATGGACGAGCGCGGCTTCACCAAGATCGTCGACCGCAAGAAAGACATGATCCTTGTGTCCGGCTTCAACGTCTATCCGAACGAACTCGAGGAAGTGGTGGCGCTGCATCCGGGCGTGCTCGAAGTGGCCGCGATCGGCGTGCCGGACGAGCATTCAGGCGAAGTGCCGAAGCTGTTCGTCGTCAAGAAGGACCCGTCGCTGACCGCAGAGGTGCTGACTGTCTATTGCCGCGAGAACCTGACCGGTTACAAGCGGCCAAAATACATCGAGTTTCGGACCGAACTGCCGAAGACGCCGGTCGGCAAGATCCTGCGGCGGGCGTTGCGGGAATAGGAAGAATTTGGGCGGGAATAGGGACAATTTTGGCCGATAGCCTTACTGTCGATGACGCGGCGGATACGCTTTCCCGTCCCGATCCGCTAACGTTCATCAAGGCGAACATGCGTATCGCCCCTGTTGCCGCGCTTCCCGAAATCCGGCTTTATGCAGCCCATCCAGCGAGCGGACTGTGGCGGCTGACGCGTCCACAAGGACGAGCAGCCGAGCCGGAAGAAGAAGCAAACGAAGCCGACGAGGATGGCCCCGAGCCGCAGCCTCCTTACTGGGCCTATGCCTGGGCCGGCGGCGCGGTGCTTGCCCGCTACATCCTCGATCGGCCGGAGACCGTGGCTGGGCTTCGCGTGCTCGATCTCGGCGCCGGGTCTGGCCTCGTCGGTATCGCCGCGGCAAGGGCCGGCGCCAGCCAAGTGATTGCATCCGAGATCGACCGCAATGGCGTCGCCGCGCTCGGTCTCAATGCGGCGGCGAACGGCGTCGAAATCACGGTCGTCGGCGAGGACATCACCGCTGGTCCGCCGCCGCCAGTGGACGTCGTGGCAGCCGGCGACTTGTTTTACCGGCAAGATCTCGCCGACCGGGTCATCCCCTTCCTCGACCGCTGCCTGGCCGCCGGCATCAATGTGCTGATCGGCGACCCGGGCCGCGCCTACTTGCCCCGCTCGCGGCTTCACCTTCTGGCCGAATACCAGGTGCCGGATGTCGGCCAAGGCACGGCGACGAAGCCGAGCGGCGTCTTCTCGTTCGAGCCGGAGCAACCCGGAGGCGAGTTCAGATCGTCTCCTTGACCTTTGCCGAAAGAAAGTCGGGCAGATCGGCAACCGAATCCAGAATGACGTCGGCGATCTGCGACAGCGATTCCCGCGTGCCGGTGCCGGAAAGCACGCCGATCGCCAGACCGCAGCCGCCGGCCCGCGCCATCTCCAGATCGTGGCGATTGTCGCCGACCACGGCGATCGCGGCAGGCCTCAGGCCGGTCAGGTCCGAGAAGGCGAGGATCGTGTCGGGCGCCGGTTTCGGATTGGCCACCGCGTCGTAACCATAGGCGGCGTCGAACAGCTGCGCGACGCCCAGCGTGAGCAATGTCTTCTCAGCGCCAGTGGTCGAATCGTTGGTGGCGACGCCGAGCCGGTAGGATTTCCTGTGAAGAACGCCAAGCGTCTCGACGATGCCCGGCAGCGCCACCGCCATCGACGAGCCCTGCACCGACGTGATCTCGTTGAAGCGGGCGACGGCAAGCATCTGGTCTTCATCCGACAGTCGCGGAAACCAAAGCTCGACGACATCCATGTTGGTGCCGGAGGCAAAGATGGAATCGGGCTTGAAGCGTTTGGTGGCGAAATCGTAGCCCGCCGCGGCAAGCAGCCTGTCGGCCTTCCAGCGGTCGCCCTCCGCCGCATCCATCGCCATGAAATCGGCAACGCCGAGCCACGTCGCGTTGAAGTCGACAAGGGTGCCGTCCTTGTCGAACAATATTCCCTTGATCTCGGCCAAGCCGCTTACTCCGATCCGCGCAATCGATGGATGTGTCCCACCAGTCCGGCAGTCGAAGCGTCCCGCTTTGCGGCATTCTCCTTGCCTTCCACGACAGGCAGCAGCCCGGTCGCCAGTTCCTTGCCCAACTCGACGCCCCACTGGTCGAAGGAATTGATGTTGAAGAGCGTGCCCTCGACGAAGACGCGGTGCTCATAGAGCGCGATCAGCCGTCCGAACGTATGCGGATCGAGTTGTCTGTAGAGGATCGTCACCGAGGGCCGGTTGCCGGAGAAGACGCGATGCGGGGCGATCCTGTCGACCTCGGTGGGCGCCATGCCCTTTGCCAGCATCTGCGCACGCGCTTCCTCCAGCGTGCGACCCTTCATGAACGCCTCCGACTGCGCCAGGCAGTTGGCGAGCAACAGGTCGTGGTGATGATTGAGATCCGGCTCATGGCCGATGGCTGCGGCGAGGAATTCGACCGGAATGAAATCGGTGCCCTGGTGCAGCAGCTGGAAGAAGGCGTGCTGGCCATTGGTGCCGGGCTCGCCCCAGACCAGCGGGCCGGTCGGCGTCTGGACAGCGCCGCCGTCGAGGGTGACGCTCTTGCCGTTCGATTCCATATCGAGCTGCTGCAGATAGGCCGGCAGCCTGGACAGGCGCTGGTCGTAGGGAATGACGGCGCGGGCGGGGTATTGGCAGATCACCCGATGCCACCAGCCGATCAGCCCCATCAGCGCCGGCAGGTTGCTGGCCAGCGGCGCCGTCTGGAAATGTTCGTCCATCGCATGCGCGCCATCGAGAAAGGCGCGAAAATTCTTCGGGCCGACGGCGATCATCACCGGCAGGCCGATCGCGCCCCACACCGAATAGCGTCCGCCGACCCAGTCCCAGAAGCCGAAGACGCGGTCGGACGCAATGCCGAACTTGGCCACCAGGTCGAGCGCCGTCGAGACGGCGGCGAAATGCTTGCCGACCGCTTCCTTGCCGAGCGCCTTCTGCACCCATTCGCGCGCCGTCTCGGCATTGGTCATCGTCTCGATGGTGGTGAAGGTCTTGGAAGCAACGATGAACAGCGTGGTTTCGGCGGAGAGGCCCTTCAGCGTGTCGTGGATATGGGCGCCATCGATGTTCGACACGTAATGCGTGCGCGGCCCGTCGTGATAGGGCGCCAGCGCCAGCGTCGCCATGGCCGGGCCAAGGTCGGACCCGCCGATGCCGATGTTGACGATGTCGGTGATCTTCTTGCCGGTGGCGCCGGCCGCCTTGCCGGAGCGCACGGCATCGGCGAAGCCGCCCATCGCATCGAGCACGGCGACAACCTGCGCCTTGACGTCCTGGCCGTCGAGCACGATGCCCTTGCCGTTCAGGTTGCGCAGCGCGGTGTGCAGCACGGCGCGGCCTTCGGTGACGTTGATCTTCTTGCCCGAGAACATCGCAGCGCGCCGGCCTTCGAGATCGGCGGCTGCCGCCAGCTTCTCGAGCAGATCCATCGTCTGCGCATCGACCGCGCATTTCGACCAGTCGAGCAGCAGGTCCCCGTCGGTGGCGGAGAATTTTTCGAAGCGCTGCGGATCGGCGGCGAAAGCCTCGCGCATGCTGCCCGATTTGGCCGCACGGTGATCGCGCAGGGCGTCGAGCTGTTTTTGAAAGGACGATTGATCCACTGCCTTACTCCGAGCCTTGAAATGCCAACATAACAGACCGGGTGTTTCCGGCGCGTGTCGTCGCGCCGAACTATCTAGCCGAAATCGACTGGTTTCAATGCGCCGCGATGACGCGTTGCGTCAGGCAGCGATGACGCAACGCGGCACGCGGGGGATGGCGCGCTGCGTCAGGCAGCCGGATGACGCTTTGCGTCACCAGCGGGATTACGCGCTGCGTCACCAGCGGGATGACGCTTTGCGTCACCCTTGGGAAGGATCACTGGCGTAAATCCCAGTGATCAGAAAAATTGATTGGCGCAACAGCTTGTGCCACCGGTACATTCGACTGGTCCAGCCAGGTGAAAAAGGCTGGCCATCGAGGAACATCCCCATGCCACAGCGAAACGACACGGCCATATGGTCCGGCCTGTTCCGGATTTCGGCGGAATCCGGCCAGACCCTGCAGGCGCAGATCCGCCAAGCAATCGTCGCCGCCATCCTCGACCGGCAAATCGCCGCTTCGATGCCGCTTCCGTCCTGCCGGATCCTGGCCGAGAAACTCGGCGTGGCGCGCGGCACCGTCGTGCTGGCATTCCAGCAGCTCGTCGACCAGGGTTTCCTGGTGGCGCGCGAACGGCGCGGCCATTTCGTCAATCCGGACGTGCTGGCGACGCCGGCCAAACCGCACCAGAAGGCGCCAGACCAGGCCAATGAGATCGACTGGAAGGCGCGCCGGCAGATCGCGGCCAGTGACATGCCGCCGCCGGCCAAGCACGACAACTGGATCAAGTCGTCCTACCCCTTCGTCTATGGCCAGTTCGATCCGGCACTGTTCCCGACAGCCGAGTGGCGCGAGTGCAACCGCATGGCGCTGGCCGTGCTCGAGATCCGCAATTGGGCGTCCGACATGGTCGACCGCGACGATCCGCTTTTGATCGAGCAGATCCAGGCGCGGCTGTTGCCGCGGCGCGGCATCTTCGCCAATCCCGATGAGATCATCGTCACGCTCGGCGCGCAGAACGCGCTCTACATGCTGGCGACGCTGCTGATGACCAAGGGCTCCAAGGTGGCCATGGAAGACCCCGGCTATCCCGACGCACGCTCGATCTTCCGGCTGGCGGGTGCCGACGTCGCACCGGTCCCGGTCGACCATTCCGGCATTGTAACCGCTTCTATTCCCAACGTTTCCGGCTTCGTCTTCGTGACGCCCAGCCACCATTGCCCGACCATGGTGCCGCTGTCGGCGGAGCGCCGGCAGGATTTGCTGGCGCGCGCCAATCGCCACAACCAGATCATCATCGAGGACGGCTATGACAGCCAGCTTCTGGACGAGGCGCCGCAGCAGGCGCTGAAGAGCCTCGACCGTTCCGGCCGCGTCATCTATGTCGGCTCGATGTCGAAGACGCTGGCTCCGGGCCTTAGGCTCGGCTACATCGTCGCCTCGGCCGGGCTGATCTCCGAGCTTCGCGCGCTGCGCCGCTTCATGCTGCGTCATCCGCCGGCCAACAACCAGCGCGCGGTCGCGCTGTTCCTGTCGCTTGGCCATCACGAGGCGCTGGTGCGGCGGCTGTCGAGCGCCTTCGACGAACGGCGCAAGCGTCTGATCCATGCGATTTCCGCCTTCCTGCCGGAGTGGCGCTCGACCGATTCCGCCGGCGGCGCGTCGCTCTGGCTCGAAGGGCCGCGCGGCACCGATTCGCGCGGGCTGGCCGAGGCCGCCGCCTCGCGCAGCGTCATCATCGAGCCCGGCGACCGTTTCTTCGACCGCACCGAAAAGCCGTCGCGCTTCATGCGGCTCGGCATCTCCTCGATCGCGCTGCAGCACATCGAGCCCGGCATCCGCGAGCTGGCGACGGCGGCCGGGCGCAGGCCGGCCGCCGCCTGATGCCTCGTCGGGGCCATGACCGGCCACCGTTGTTTAGCCCCCTGGCATATGCGACGGGACCGTCTGGCTCATAGGCTGTGCCAATGCCGGCGGCATAGTTCGAGGCATAGCGCATGACCCCGGAAACCAATCTTCGGTTTCCGGAAAGGATCATGCGCAAGCAAGAAAGTGTTAGAGCGTCCTTTGCGCGTCCAAGTGGACGCGCGGCGCTCTAAGGGGGACGAAGCGGACGATGGTGGACCAACCACCTGGTGGACCAACCACCGCCGCCCGCTTCGCAGCTAAAGGTGGAGTGCCTCCCATGTCAGTGGCTGTTGAGAAGCCGGATACGCCCTCGGACCAGCGTTCGCGGCGTTCCGGCGGGCGCGAAGCGCGTCGCGCCATGCGGGCAGCACCCCTTGCCGACGATATCAAGCCGGTGCGCGCCGGCCTTGAAGGCGGAAGCTACGGACCGCTCAGCGAAAACGACCGCGAGCGCATTCACGAAGCGGTGCTGACGCTGCTTGAGACGGTCGGCTTCGCCAATGCCATCCCCTCCTGCATCGAGGCGCTGACCGAGGCCGGCGCCACGCTCGGCGAGGACGGCCGCATCCGTTTTCCGCGCGCGCTCGTCCTCGACACCATCAAGAAAGCGGCGCGCCATTTCACCCTGCATGGCCAGGATCCCAAGCACGACATGCTGATCCAGGGCAAGCGCGTGCATTACGGCACGGCGGGCGCCGCGGTGCATCTGGTCGACGTCGAGAAGCGCTGTTATCGCGAGTCGCTGCTGCAGGACATCTATGACGCCGCCCGCATCGTCGAAGGGCTCGACAACATCCATTTCTTCCAGCGGCCGATGGTGCCGCGCGACATCCCCGATCCGCTCGATATGGATTTCAACACGCTTTACGCCTGCGTGATGGGCACGTCGAAGCATGTCGGCACATCCTTCACGGTGCGCGAGAACGTCAAGCCGGCGCTCGACATGCTTTATGCGATTGCCGGCGGCGAAGAGAATTTTCGCGCCCGGCCTTTCGTCTCCAATTCGAACTGTTTTGTCGTGCCGCCGATGAAGTTTGCCGAGGATGCCTGCGGCGTGCTCGAGGCCTGCGTCGAAGGCGGCATTCCGATCCTGCTGCTGTCGGCCGGCCAGGCGGGCGCCACGGCGCCGGCGGCGATCGCCGGTGCGGTGGTGCAAGCGGTGGCCGAGGTGCTCGCCGGCCTCGTCTATGTCAACGCCATCAAGCCTGGCCATCCGGCGATCTTCGGCACCTGGCCGTTCGTCTCCGACCTCAGGACCGGCGCCATGTCCGGCGGCTCGGCCGAGCAAGCGGTGCTGACCGCTGCCTGCGCCCAGATGGCGCAATTCTACGACCTGCCGGGCGGTTCGGCCGCCGGCATGACGGACTCGAAACTGCCCGACATTCAGTCCGGTTACGAAAAGGGCATCACCGATGTGATGGCCGGCCTTGCCGGCCTCAACCTCGTCTACGAATCGGCCGGCATGCACGCCTCGCTGCTCGGCTTTTGCCTGGAAAGCCTGATCATCGACAACGACATGCTCGGCCATTGCCTGCGCTGCGTGCGCGGCATCGAGGTGACCGATGAGTCGCTGTCGATAGACACCATCGCCGACGTCTGCCTGAAGGGGCCGGGTCATTACCTCGGCAACGAGCAGACACTGCGGCTGATGCAGACGGAATATTTCTATCCGGCGGTCGGCGACCGCTTTTCGCCGAAGGAATGGAACGAGAAAGGCAGGCCTGACATCCTGCAGCGGGCGATCATCGAGAAGAAACGCATCCTCGCCGAGCGCTTCCCGCGCCACGTGCCGAAGCCGGTCGACGACAAGTTGCGGGCCCGCTTCGGCAATCTGATCCAACTGCCGCGCAGCGGCATGGGCGGCTGAAGACGGTTCCCGTCAAAACGGTCAGAGCCTAATCCATCCCGACAAAATCGGGATGGGGCGCTACCTCTTTATTTGACCATGATCTTTTCCGAAAACCGGGCTCCACTTTTCGGGATCATGGTCTAGTCTGTTTGACCATGATCTTTTCCGAAAACCGGGCTCCACTTTTCGGGATCATGGTCTAGTCGGCGCTCAACCCGTAGCGGTCGACGACCTCGCCACTGATCAGCTTGGCATGCAGCGTCATCAGTATGATTTGCGCATCGAAGCTGTCGCCGGCCTCGAGTGCCGCCTCGAGCCGGCGCTCCGCATCCAGCCTATGTCGAAGGCCGTTGGATTGCTCGAATGCTTCCGGCCCGGCAATACAATAGCCAAGCAGCTGCGCCACCGGCGGGTAGGCTTGTGGCGGCGGCTCGTCGGGCCAGTGGTCCTTCATCAGATTGACGATGGTGAGCTTTGCTCCCTCCGGCACAAGGGCGGGATGAAGGTCAACGTCGCGTAACGCGGCGTCGAGTTGCCTGAGGTCGCCTGAACGGCCGAACATTCCAAGGAAGCCTAGGGAGGAACGTCGTCTCGCCATGATTTTGCTATCCGAATGCCCGAAACCGCAGCGAAGCGCCGTCCGCAGGCAGCCGCTAAAGCGCGTCGCATTTGATCCGGCCGCATGCGACGCGCTTTAGGTTGTTGTTTTATGCATGTCGTTATCGCAAAATCGCTGGACACGCTCGGGTCAGGCCCGAGGGCATGCTTTTGCGCGACATGCATTAACCACTCGCTGCCAGCAACAGAACACCGGCGAGGGCCGATCCCGCAAGCGTCGGCAGCATGCCGATCTTCAGCTTCAGAATGGCGATCATGGCAGCACATGACAGCAGCGCCGCGCGCCAGTCGATCGACGAGAGCACCGGCACGTCGGTTCCAAGCCCGACGTTGCGCACCTCGCCGAAGATGACGTGCAAGCCGAACCACAGAGCGAGATTCATGATGACGCCGACGACGGCGGCGGTGATCGCGCCCAGCGCCGCCGACAGCGCCTTGTTGTCGCGCAGGGATTCGATATAGGGCGCGCCGAGGAATATCCAGAAGAAGCAAGGCGTGAACGTCGCCCACAGGGTGAGCATCGCCCCTAGCGATCCGGCAAGCAGCGGGCTCAACGATCCGGATTGGCGGAACGCGGCCAGAAAGCCGACGAACTGCAGGACGAGTATGAGTGGACCCGGCGTGGTTTCGGCAAGCCCGAGGCCATCGACCATCTCACCGGGTGCGAGCCAGCCGAAGGACTCGACCGCTGCCTGCGCGACATAGGCAAGGACTGCGTAGGCGCCGCCGAAGGTGACGACCGCCATGACGCTGAAGAAGCCGCCGATCTGCGTCCACACGCTGGCGGATCCGGTGAACGCCCAGATCAGCAGCACCGGCCCGAGCCAGATCGGCAGCCAGATCGCGACGGTGCGCGGCGCATGCCATCGCGTCGGCCTGACGTGGGCCAGCTCGCCGCGCTCGAACATCAGGTCGACCGCGCCCTTGATGTCGGGAACCGCGTCCTTGCCGTGCGCCGCGCCGGAAAAAAGCGCCGGCGCAACACGATTGCCAATCCAGCCCGCCAGGCCGGCAAGCAGGACGATGAGCGGAAACGGCATGTTCAATGCATAGATGGCGATGAAGGCGGCGAGCGCGATCGAAACCATGACCCGGTTCTTCAGGGCACGACGTCCGATCCGGATCATCGCCTCGATCACGATGGCGAGCACGGCCGCCTTTACCCCGAAAAACAGTGCCTCGACGAGCGGAGCGTCGCCATACAGCGCATAGAGGATGCTCAAGGTGAGCATCACAAGCGCACCCGGCGCGACGAACAGGATGCCGGCGACCAGGCCGCCGATCGTCCGGTGCAGCAGCCAGCCGATATAGATGGCGAGTTGCTGGGCTTCAGGGCCGGGCAGCAGCATGCAGTAGTTCAACGCATGCAGGAAACGTTGCTCGCCGATCCAACGCCGTTCCTCGACCAATTCCCTGTGCATGAGCGCGATCTGGCCGGCCGGCCCGCCGAAGCTGAGCAGGCCGATTTTCGCCCAGAGTTTTACGCCTTCACGGAAGCTTGGCGCAGCCGGCGCTTCGACGATCTCGGCCGTTTTTCCCAAAGCCCCCGTTTTGTCAGAAGCCCCCGTTTTGTCAGAAGCCGGGGCGCTCATGATGGCTTGCTCGCGCTTGGCCAATTGTGCGTCTCCTCGGTGGCATCGCGGCACCATCGGAAAAACGCGTCGTAGAGCAGCATGCCTGCCTCCAGCTGTTCCAGATCGTCGCGAAACATCCGCGACAGGCCAAGCGAGGCGGCCAGGAATCCGGCTGCCTGGGGAACCAAATCGAGGCGTGCGGTATCGGCGGCGCGCACGATCATGGCCAGGCGGTCGAGCGCCTCGGATTCGAGCCCGAACTCTTCGATCATCGTGTCGAAGGTGCAGCGTTCGTCCCGGTGAGTCCAGAACACATTGTCGATGTCGAAAGGCACGGCCTGAAAGCGGTCCGCAACGGCCGACACTTCGGCCGCCTCGACAAAGAGGAAGACCGCGCCCGAATCGATGAAGCGCCTGATCAGCCAGGGGCAGGCGATGCGATCGACCTTCGGGCGGCTCCGCGTCACCCACACGGTGCGGCCCCTTTCGTCGCGGGGCGGTATCTTGCCGGCATTGATCAAAGGCCCCTTGGCATCGCGCCAGGCCTCGAACCCGCCTTCGAGGGATTCGGCGGCAATGCCTTCATGCCGCAGCCATGCGGCCACGCCTTGCGAGAGCTTTTGCCCTCTTTGGCAGACGACCGTCACTCGGCTGCCGGCGAATTCGGATGCCCAGGTCGAGACGGTTTTGAAATCACGCCGGTTTGAGGCCGGCAGCAGGCGCGGATCGGCGCTGTAATCCTCTTCGATGCGAACATCGATGATCGCGGGCGCGCCCGGCAGACCAATCAGACGGGACAGTTGCGATACGGTGATAGCGGTTGTCGACGGCATGGCGTCCACCTCCTTGAGAGAGAAGCTTGGACGCGAACGTTGGGCTGACGCCTCACGGGGTCGTCGCGATGCACCCCTTGCCATGATCGTGGATTTGTCGCGCCCGCTTGTCAAGCGCCATGCCTGGAGCAAAGGATGCTCTGGCTCCGGCGGGCGGCGGAGCCAGGACATGTTTGGGAGGAAACCCATGAAAAAGACCTATCACGGCAGCTGCCATTGCGGTGCAGTGCGTTTCGAAGCCGAAATCGACCTCGCTGAGGGCATCCGCAAATGCAATTGCAGCTTCTGCTGGAAACTCAGCTACCGGAAATCCTTCGCCGCCTATGAGGCCGTGCGGGTGACGGACGGCCGCGACCGGATGCGGGAGTACAAGGCGACGCCGTCGAACTGGCCGGAAGGCGACATCAACCACTATATGTGCCCGAACTGCGGCGCGAATTTTCTCTCGCGCGGCTATCTCGATTTCATGGGCGGGAATTTCTGGGCGGTGAACGTCGCCTGCCTCGACGACGTCACCGAAGAGGAACTCGCCGCAGCCCCAATCGTCTACGAGGACGGCAAGCACGACAGGCAGGACCAGACGCCTGAGATTGTTGGCTATTTATAGGCGCTTGGGTGCGGCTTGGCGCTCTTCCTTCTCCCCTTGTGAGGGCTTTGCACGGGGGCCGAAGTTTGACGCAGATGGCGCATGGGGCGTTTTTTGAACCGCA
>NZ_JBVVQV010000046.1:0-31835 GCF_055811235.1 Mesorhizobium sp. WSM4810
GTCATGGCACTTACCCTTCCACGGGAATCGGTGATCGCAACGTCACCAGCGTGCCATGGCCGCCCCTCGCCTCAGAGCAAGGGCCGTTCTCTCTCCAAAGCTTTTTGCAGAACCTTCAGGACACTATCAATGATTTCATGAGTCGATTGACCTGAGGCTGATGACAAGCGCAGTCACGAGAAGCCACAACGGCAGATCACGATCAAGCCTGCAGCCGCGGGGTTCCGTCTGCAGGTTCGTGTTTGACTGCCATCTCCCATAACTTCTGGCTACTGCTGAATCGTACCGCACGTGGATTCATAAAACTCATAACCGCTTCCGAGACCTCGAGCCGCTTTTGCCGCTGATTGCCAGTGTGGTGTTCATTGCGGCGTGTCAGTCAACTTGAGAATACGATTGTTCTATTTCCGTTGAGCATGATCCGCCGCTCCAGATGCAGTTTGACTGCCCGTGCAAGCACCCGGCTCTCGATGTCACGGCCCGTTGCGACGAAATCCTCCGCGCTCATCGCATGCGTTACGCGCTCAGTCTCCTGATCTATTATTGGACCTTCGTCGAGGTCAGGCGTCACGTAATGCGCGGTCGCGCCGATGAGCTTCACTCCGCGCTCAAATGCCTGGTGATAAGGCTTTGCGCCCTTGAAGGAGGGGAGGAAGGAATGATGAATGTTGATCAGCTTGCCGAAGAGGCGGGTTGACAAGTCGTCGGATAGGACTTGCATGTACCGGGCCAGGATCACGAGATCCGCGCCAGTCTCTCGTACCAGACCCAGCAGCTTCTGTTCCTGCTCGGTCTTGTTGTCCTTGCATACCGGCCAGTAATGATAGGCGAGTCCCTCCCTCTCGGCGACCGCACGGCTGTCTTCATGGTTAGAGACGATCGCGACCACGTCCGCGTTCAACCAACCGACCTTGATCTGGTAAAGCAGATGAAGCATCGCGTGGTCGAACTTCGAGACCATTACGATGACCTTCGGCCTACGACGCGCATCGACGGTGTAAACACACAAACCGAAGCGATCGATTACCGGTTTGAGTACACGCTCGGTTGACGCGATCGAAAGCGAATCGTCTCCTTCAACGGCGAGGCGCATGAAAAACCGATTGCTGATGCGGTCCCAGAACTGGCTGCTCTCGGCAATGTTGGCGCCGAGCGCCGTCAGTCCGGTTGCGACGGCCGCGACGATGCCGGGGCGGTCATCGCAGGTTAGAGTTAGAATCTGGAGTTGAGACATTGTACCTTCGGGTCAAATAGATCTGGAGCGCTCGGGCAGGATCACGAACGTCGCCGACGATACCGTAGTCGGCGACCTGGAAGATCGGCTGCTTCTCGTCCTTGTTGATCGCGACGATGACGTCGAAAACCTTCATGCCCGCAAGGTGCCGGATGGCGCAGGACCCTTGACGGCGGTTTTCGCGCCCTTGCCGGCGACCAGCACATCGACTTCAGAGATCTCAGCGCCTTCGCGGTTGGGCGGAACGGGTGGTGATCGTCGTGTCCGGCGGGGAGAAGAATGGCCATCTGTCTGCCTTCCCAACGCCGGCTTTGTTCTTGAGCTAGTCAACACCTTCCGCCACCGTCTTGACCTTGACGCCGGCCTTGCGGCCGCCAAGTTCCTCGATCTTGATGACCTTGGATCTGAGTCTTGACCTTGGCGAAGACCCTGGAATGCGAATTATCGTGAACCCGGGCGTTATCAGTTCGCCGGCTAAATTTAAGCCGTGCTGCACTGCGCAGGCCGTGATAGCAGCTTGGTGGTCATAGAAAATGCGCCATCATTGTCAGGCAGGAGGAGGACGTCTTTGATCTGCACTTCACTTCGCTCGATTTTCGGAAGGCGTTGACGGGCGGCCGCAGTTCGATCGTAACCCGCCAAGTATCTGCCACTTGGCTTTGGTTCCGCCAATATAATGTTCCGGACGGTGCCATCGCGTTTTCAGATGGCTGGCGCCTACCCTTAAGGACGGCGTCACTCCCTAAGTAAAGAGGTTGGATAATATGGCAATAAATTGAGGCCATGCGAGACGCTGCAATAAGCTGCCGGATGCTCATCCCTATGATTGCTGTGCCTGAGGCGACCCTCATCCGATATGCACGGTACGAGGTTTAAGCCGGGTGGCCGGCGCAGAGCCTCATGCATTAGGAGACGGGCCCTCAGGGCCCGGCATATAGGAACTGCTACCGCTCAAAAGGACTAGACCTAATCGCGCCGCAGAGAGTACGGACTATCGACACCAATTGTAGCGCACCCCGTTCTTCCATCCGCCGCGTGTTGAAGTGATCACCCGGTGCAGCGCCTGCGGCGCTGGACAACAGGCGAGAAGGTCCGTCTCGTCGGCGAGGCCACGCAGCCCGGCTTGTCGGGTCCTATGTGGCACGCCGGGCAGGCATTTCGCCCAGCCAGCTCTTTGCCTGGAAGCGGCGCATGCTCGAAGGCGGCGCGACAGCGGTTCAGGCTGATGACGATGTGGTTGGCGCAGCCCGTGTGCGGAAAAACGCGTGCGCGATCTGGAGCGCATGCTTGCTCGCAAGACCGTCGAGGTCAATTTCCTCAAGGAGGCGCTCGATCTCGCCGCCCGCAAAAGCCAGCGTTGCGGCTGGCCTCGCTCGGCAAGGTCAGTTCGCTGTGAAGACCCTCACTATAGGCGTCTCCCGCTCCACCCTTGCCGAGCAGACGAGGAACACCTCTCGAAAGCCCTGCGACGCGTAAGCCATACGACGAGTTCGCCACGCTGGAGCTCAGGCTCCTCAAGCTCGCCGCCCGCGTCATCGAAACCGTCTCGCGCATCCGCCTGGGCCATTAGGTCGAATGAGGATCTCGAGCACTTAGCTGCCGACCTTCTGGGGCGCCATTCAGCTTCCGTTGCATAACCGCCGTCAGCGAAGACAGGACGCAACTATGCCAGCGCATCAGGATGCACGGCTATGCCAAATGAAGATTGTAAACAGCTCCATTGTTTTTCTAGAGGTTCATTCGATCGTGGATCGCTGGTCACTAGAAACGAAGCCGGGGAAGTCCACACCATCCGCGACGAGCTCGACCGCAATCATCAAGAGCGAGCCGCACTAGGGGCGAACTCAATTCATCGCACCCCAATCGCGCTTTCAATCAGGCTTACCCATCTCGCGTCTAGATCGCGACAATATAAAAACTGTATTTGACCCAAACCGCCCGGCCGTTGAGTGTCAACGAAAGACGCGAATGGCGTTCGCTGCCATAATCGAACGAAATCCCCCGCAATAAAAAGAATGGGGAGGATTAGCTATTGGTTCAGTTGACTGTTTTGCGTGAAACACAACGGCCTCAGCTTGAGACATTCGGGCAACATCGACCAGCGGAAGTGGCGCGTGATGCGGCAAGCGCCAGACACGGGCGGAGCTGTCTGGGATTCAGGTGGAGGGCGTTCGGTGAACCGAGGGGGGGTAGCTTTGGTGGAGCCGGCATCGCAGAGAGGAAAAGACGCGCCGGTCTTGCAGGTGTCGGACCTACGGATCGTTTTCAGGACCCGCGGCGCCACGATCCACGCCGTTAACGGCATCAGCTTTGAACTGAAGCCCGGCGAGCTGCTGGGCGTTGTCGGTGAAAGCGGCTCTGGCAAGAGCGTCACGATGATGTCGCTCATGAAGCTTCTGCCGTCGCCGCCCGCCGAAATTATGTCCGGAAGGGTGCGCCTCGGGCACCAGGATCTTTTGTCGCTCGACCCGAGCGAAATGCGTAAGGTCCGTGGCGGAGAGGTTGGGTTCATCTTCCAGGACCCGATGACGTCGCTCAACCCGGTCTTAACAATCGGCTACCAGCTGATGGAGTCGTTAAGGAAGCATTTGGCTTTCAGCCGTGGCGAGGCGCGCAAGCGTGCGATCGAGCTTCTCTCCCTGGTCGGCATACCCTCGCCACAGGACAGGATACACGACTATGCCCACCAGTTCTCCGGCGGGATGCGCCAGCGGGTGATGATCGCTATTGCACTTGCCTGCCAGCCAAAGGTGCTCATCGCGGATGAGCCGACGACGGCGCTTGACGTGACGATCCAGGCTCAGATCCTGGAGCTCATCAAGAAGCTCCGCCAGGAAATCGGCATGAGCATCATCTGGATCACGCATGATCTCGGTGTGGTGGCTGGGATCGCCGATCGGGTAATGGTTATGTATGGCGGACTCGTTGTCGAGTGCGCCGCAGTCGATGATCTCTATGCAAATCCCCGTCACCCCTATACACGCGCGCTTCTGGAGACATTGCCGAGGCCCAACCAGGCGGGACAGGAGCGATTGAAGAGTGTCGTCGGTCAGCCGCCACACTTAACCGCCTTTCCGACGCACTGCCCCTTCGCACCACGATGTCCGCATGTCTTCGATCGCTGCCGCGTCGAGAGGCCGCCGCTGATGCCGGTGCGAGAAGGGCACGAAGCTGCCTGCTGGTGGGACGTGACCGAGCAGAGGCCGCGCGACGATGTCTGACCCAAGTATCCCCGCCATAAAAGCACAGCCTGGCCGCGATGATGTCCTGCTCCGCGTCATAGACCTGGCCCTGCACTACCCGACTTATCAGGGTGTCTTCGGGCGCCAAGCTGGCGCCATCAGAGCGCTGGACGGTGTGAACCTGGAAGTCAGGCGAGGCCAGACGCTCGGGCTGGTGGGTGAGAGCGGCTGCGGCAAGTCGACGACAGGGCTTGCCCTCTTGCGCCTTTGCGACGCTACCGCAGGCCGCATCGTGTTTGATGGCGTAGACATCACGCATCTGAAGGGCAATAAGCTGCGCCGCATCCGTCCGCGCATGCAGATGATCTTTCAGGATCCACAGGCGTGTCTCAATCCGCGCATGACCGTCGGCTCGATCATCGCCGAACCGCTCAATGAGCACGGTGTGCTGAAAGGCGCGGAAAAGGAGAGGCGGATTCGCGAGTTGCTCGATTCCGTAGGTCTCAATCCGAGGTTCGCCAACCGCTATCCGCACGAATTTTCTGGCGGCCAGCGCCAGCGCATTGGGGTCGCCAGAGCGCTCGCGCTCAATCCCGACTTCATTGTCTGCGATGAGCCGATCGCCGCCTTGGATGTCTCCGTCCAAGCCCAGGTGGTCAATCTCCTCAAAGACCTTCAGAAACAGTTCTCGCTGACATACCTCTTTATCAGCCACGATCTTTCAATGGTCCGTCACCTCTGTGACGATGTGGCGGTGATGTATCTGGGCAAGGTGATGGAACTCGGCCCACGCGCCCTCATCTACAAAGACCCAGTGCATCCCTACACGAAGGCGTTGCTTTCTGCGGTCCCGGTGCCGGATCCGAGGGTCGAACGTGCGCGCCACCGCATCATCCTCGCGGGCGATGTGCCGAGCCCCGCCAATCCGCCTTCGGGGTGTCGATTTCGCACCCGCTGCTCGGTCGCATTCAACCGGTGCACGGTAGAGCAACCGGCCTGGCGAAAAGTGGCTGGCGACCGATGGGTCGCTTGCCATAAGGCCGAGTGAAGCAAGGGAAGCGAGATCCCTCGCAGGAAGTGTAGCGTGTCCGCGATCGCAAAGAGGACGGATTCTTTAGGTCAACAAGGCAGGAATAAGCCAAGCCGAGGTTTGAAAAAGAGGAGAACAACAGAATGTCTAGCAGGCTGTTGAAAAACTGTTTTGTTCACGGAACGTATCGGAATCAGACCGAGCACAAATCAGATTCAAAACGGGTATTTCCAATCCTTTTTCCACAGCCTGCTGGATTGCAACTACTTCTAACAGCGGGGATAGTGACCCTATTCGTTACGCCTGCATTTGCCGAACGCGGCGTAGACGGCGTCGTGAACGTCCTGAATTGGCAGGCGCCGTCGATGATGAATCCTTACCTCTCGGGAAGCGACAATGACACCATTCCTGCCTCGCTGGTGCTCGAGCCGCTAGCCGGCTACGACCAGAACGGCGAG
This sequence comes from Mesorhizobium sp. WSM4810, assembly GCF_055811235.1. Taxonomy (NCBI): domain Bacteria; kingdom Pseudomonadati; phylum Pseudomonadota; class Alphaproteobacteria; order Hyphomicrobiales; family Phyllobacteriaceae; genus Mesorhizobium; species Mesorhizobium sp. WSM4810. The sequence goes on from NZ_JBVVQV010000046.1 coordinate 5,905, forward strand.
CTTTTCCCGCGGCTTGCGGCGGATATCCCGACCATCAAGAACGGGGGTGTCTCCAAGGATCTGAAGTCGATCACCTGGACACTGAAGCCTGGTCTCAAATGGTCGGATGGCACGCCCGTTAGCGCGAAGGACGTGGTTTTCACCGCCAACTACTGCATGGACGCAAAGGGCGGCTGCGCCCAACTTGCCAGATTCCGGGGCGTCGACAAGGTCGAGGCACTGGAAGACCTGACCGTAAAAGTAACCTTCAAGGAGGCTACAGCAGTCCCCTACACTCTCTTTGTCAGCGCGAGCTCTCCAATCATCCAGGCCAAACAGTTCGCCGATTGCCTGGGCGCGAAGGCCCCAACCTGCACGGAAGCCAATTTCTATCCGGTCGGCACTGGGCCGTTTGTTGTCTCCAACTTCAAGCCTAGTGACGCGGTCCAGCTGAAGGCCAACCCGAACTATCGCGATTCGAACAAGCCCGCTGTCGCCGAGCTCAACTACAAGGGCGGGGGCGATGCGCTCGGGGCGGCCCGTGCAGTGCTGCAGACGGGCGAATATGACTATGCCTTGAACGTGCAGCTCGCTCCGGATGTGCTGCGCAAAATGGAGAGAGCGGGCAAGGGCAAGGTGCTTTCGTCCTACGGGACGTGGGTCGAAACCCTCTTCCTGAACCTGACCGATCCCTCGCGCAGTCTCCTGCCGGACGAGCGTTCGACGGCCAAGCATCCCAACCCGATCCTTAGCGATTTACGCCTGCGCAAGGCTTTGTCGATCGCACTGGACCGCGGCAAGTTGAGCGAGATCGGCTACGGCTCAACTGGCAAACCCACCTGTGACTGGATTCCGGCTCCGGCAACCTTCGCTGCCGGCAATATTGAGTGCTTGAGGCATGATATTCTAGGTGCTGAAACGCTTCTCGACGACGCGGGCTGGAAGCTTGGCCCCGATGGAATCCGGGAGAAAGATGGTAAGAAACTCAAGCTCACTTTCGTGACGACGACCAACTCTATACGCAACCAGTTCCAAGCGATCATCAAGCAGTGGTGGCACGAGATTGGTGTCGACGTCGAATTAAAGAGCCTCGACACTTCTGTCATGTTCAGCAGCGATCCAAGCAGTCCGGACACAGCCCAGAAATTCTATGCCGACGTCCAGATGTGGACCAACTACGCTAGCGGTACAGATCTCGGCTCATATGTAGAAACCTACACCTGCAGCCAAGCGCCGGGTCCGGACAACCAGTGGCAAGGCTGGAACATGCCACGCTACTGCGACAAGGAATACGAGACGCTAGTGACAGAACTCGGCCGTACTGCTCACGTCGAGAAGCGCGGCGAGATTGTGAAGAAGCTCGATACTATGTTGATAGACAGCTACGCGATCATGCCGCTGGTCTGGCGCTCCAACGTCTCGGCGATCTCTAATACACTGGGCGGCCATGCCATGAACGCCTGGGATTCCGAGTTGTGGAACGCCCAGGATTGGCATCGCAAAAAGTAGGCTTGCCTGCGCGTTCTTGTGAGGGCGCTTGGCTTTCGATGTCCTTCGCCGGCCATGGATATTATTGCCCGGCCGGCAGCAATAGGTCCGGTGCATGCTTAACTATGCCATTCGACGAATGCTTATAGCGGTCCCGACGCTGTTCTTGATCAGCCTCGTGATCTTCTCGCTGCTCAAAATGGCGCCAGGCGATCCGTTATCGCAGTGGCCACCTACCATTCCACCTGAAGTCCGCGCGAACATGCGCGCCGCTCTTGGAATGAACGAGTCCCTGATAGTGCAATACCTCCTTTGGCTAAAGCTATTCTTCGTAACCGAGCCGCTGCACGGCGTCGATGTTTTGTTCGGGATGCATTTGTCGGACGGTATGCAACGCATCATCTCCTGGCAATCGCGCGGCCCGGTCTTCAGCGTCATAGCCGAGCGCCTTCCGCAGACGCTGTTAGTCGTTGGCCTCGCCTACGTAGTCGGGGTGCTGCTTGCTCTGCCGATCGGTATCGTCTCAGCTTACAAACAATATTCCGTGTTCGATCAGATCGGCACTTTCCTTTCGATGCTCGGCCTCGCCGTGCCGCCTTTTTTCTCGGGCGTTCTGGCAATCCTGATTTTCGCCGTCTACTTCGACTGGCTTCCGACCATCTACAACACCAATCTCTTCGTCAACAGCTGGAGCAGCTTGGCCGAACAGCTTCGGCAGATGGCCATGCCAGTTATGGTTCTGGCGGTTCAGACTACCGCTTCCATTAGCCGCTATCTACGCTCGTCAATGCTCGACAACCTCAACCAGGACTATGTCCGCACGGCTCGCGCCAAGGGCATGGGCGAGGCCGCGGTCGTGTTCATCCATGTATTGCGCAATTCGATGATCCCGGTGGTGACCGTAGTCGCGCTTGGCCTGCCGAGCACTTTCGGCGGCGCCATCGTGACCGAACAGCTCTTCAAGGTGAATGGAATCGGTCAGCTTCTGATCACCGCCATATACGCCAACGACGTGCCGATGGTGCAGACATTGGCCTTCATCTTCGCAGTCCTAATCGTCGCCTTCAACCTGATCGCCGATCTGCTCTACGGTTTACTCGATCCCAGGATTCGCTATGACTGAACTGCTTCGCGACAATGAACCGAAAGAAGTCGCCGAGGCACTTGTTTCGCAAACACCAACTATCGGCGTGGACCCTGTGTTGCTCGCGACGCCGTCTCGCAATCAGTGGTGGTACGTGTGGGGCCGTTTCAAGGCCCACAGGTGCGCACTCGCCGGGGCGGCCGTCTTCTTCCTGATTGTCGTCGGTGTCGTCTTCGGACCCTTCGTTTGGCGCGTAAGTCCCTCTTATATCGACTTTACCACCTTGAACGCGGGACCAAGCTGGGCCCATCCGTTGGGCACCGACCAACTTGGGCGCGATCTACTTGCGCGGACGATGACAGGCGGTCGCATATCGATCGCCGTCGGCCTGACGGCGATGGTCATCTCGATTTTTCTCGGCACTCTTATCGGTGTCGTTGCCGGTTACTTCAAATCCCTCGATGGCGCTCTGATGCGGCTCACTGATCTCTTTCTGTCATTGCCGGTGCTGCCACTTCTCTTGATCACGGTGATGCTTTTCCGCGACGCGGTGGCGAACATTCTCGGAGTCGAGGTCGGGAGTTTCATCCTCATCGTGTCGGCCCTCGGATTAACGAGCTGGATGCAAACTGCGCGCATCGTTCGCGGCGAAGTTCTGGTCGTTAAGCGGCGCGAATTCGTGTTGGCATCTCGTAGCATCGGCGCGCCGCCGCGCCGAATTATCCGTCGTCATGTGCTGCCCAACATCGTGTCGCCGATCGTTGTTTCAAGCACTCTCCAGATAGCCGATGCCGTGATTTCAGAGAGCTTGTTGTCGTTTCTCGGCCTCGGTTTTCCGCCGGATTTTCCGACTTGGGGGCGGCTGCTTTTAGACGGAATTGAATACATTCAAGATTACCCCCAACTAGTGTTGTGGCCGGGCATTGTGATTTCGCTCACCGTACTCAGCGTCGCCTATATCGGCGATGGTCTCAGAGATGCGCTCGATCCGCGCCTGCGGCAATGATGGTTTCCTTCCTGAAATCGGAAAAGCGTGAGCGCAACTCAATGCTGCGGGCGCTATGGACAGGCAAATCACCAAAATATTGAATGACGATGGCATCCGTTCGGCGCGAGGCAAGCTATTCAGCTTTGAGAACATCTGGCTCTTACACCACCGTTGCGGAATTCACACGCCCAAAATCAACGGCATCGCAGCCAATCCGCCGCGCTGGCCTGATGGAACCTACTCTGTACAGGGCGCAGCCGCTGCAATCGACGTGACGGCTCAACCCATCTTCGACCACCTCGCCCAGGGCCTTGTCCACGGTCGGCAAAGCACGAAATGACAGCCTCGGCAGATCAGCCTTCCAAGCGACCAGATCGATCAACTTCAACGCCGACTGCAGCGGACCAGGCGATCAAGGATCAAGGAAAGGTGCATCATGAAGCATTCGCGGATCCTGTGGTGGCAACCGCGATCCTTGATCGCCTGCTTCATCATTCGACAGTGACCACATCCGTGGTGACAGCTACCGGCTTCGCGAAAAGCGTCGTCCGGCCACTGCAGAAGGCCGGAACGACGTTCCTCACTCCGCTTGACACCGGAGTCCGGTGATCCGGTGTCGGTTTGGCGCGGCGTCATGACATAAACGCGACCATTTGTTCATCTGGGGGACAAGGGCGATTGGGCCGATCCAACCCGCTGCCCGAGACCCCACCGATCGCCTTAATTGACATGGGTGTTGTCGGTCTTTAGCGCGACGATCAGGATCAGACTTTCAGAGCGCGGTCACCGGCAAATTATCATGCTGGTATCGCTGGCAAGGCTTTCGTCGTTGTCTGATTGGTGCTCCGCGACAAGGTCGTGGGTGTTTTTGATTGTCGCGGAGGAGGCGGATCTGCCGCGCTGGCGTTTGGCCTCTATGGCAGATCTGCGCCGGTAGTTTTCGACATTCATCTCTAAGATCGCTGCGTGATGAACAAGCCGATCGACCGCGGAAATGCTGCGATGATCCCGACAGAGGAGTGCGTGTTTAGCCACAGCTGCACCAACATGAGATGTGGCTTCCATCACTGGAGCCACGGGTACAGGAGGTTTTCAAATACAATCTCCTTGGGGCAACCCGTCTTTTTCAGGGGGAAACGCGGAAATTTGTTGAAGGTTTCATTTGGCATGATGGCCAAGGAGCATGCCTGTTCACAAAAAGGCTCGAGCGCGACCGCTTCTTCTGGCCGACAGTTCAAGGTGGAGAGGTGAGAGTATATCCTGCGCAGATGAGTTATCTTTTGTCCGGTATGGACTGTAACTACCCTCAGAAAACGCGGGTCCGGCTCGGGTTGGGTAGCATTTTTTAATCGGAAATACAGTGAAATGTGATTCAATCGGCGCACGACTTCGAAGTCGGTTGAGCTCCCCTCGGATCTTCCCAGCGCTTACGTGGCGTGCTGGCTGAACGTGACGCGTTGCAGGCTGAACGCAATGTGGCGGTCGCCAACTGGCAGGCCGAAGCCGCCAACGCGCAGGCCATGCTGTCCGACAACGAGGCGCGGATTGCGCATCTCGAGCTGCGCATCGAGAAACGGAACGCGAACTGTACGGGCAGCGCTCCGAGCCACGGCGCGGCTGATCGAGCGGATGCGACCGAGACGCTGGAAGAGATCCCGCGCCGGTTCAAGCTGATCGAGACGGTGCGCGAAAGTTCACCTGCCGCGACTGCGAGGAGATCACCCAGCCGCCGGCGCCGTTCCATGCCACGCCGCGCGGCTTCATCGGTCCCCAACGCTGGCGACAATCCTGTTCGACAAGTTCGGCGTGCATGCTCTACTCAACCGCCAGAGCGCGCGCTTCAAGGCCGCGGGGATCGACCTGTCGACGCTGGCCGATCAGGTCGGCCACGCACCTTCGACGTCATGCTGCTCTTCCAACTGAGTCGAGCGCCATGTGCTCGCGGCCGAGCCCCTTCATGGCGACGACACCACCATCCGCATCCTGGCGAAGGGCAAATGCGCGACCGGGTGCATCTGGACCTATGCGCGCGACGACCGCCCCTTCGCCGGGCCTGCGCCGCCGGCGGCGATCTATTACGCCTTGAGCGACCGCCGCGGCGAGCATCCTCAGAAGCATCTGGCAAAGTTCGGCGGCATCCTTCAGTGCGACTGTTACAGTGGCTTCGAGCCGTTGTTCGACCCGCAGTGGAAGGAGCAGCCGATCACGCCCGCTTTTTGCTACGCCCATGCGCGGCACGGATTCTTGGCCGACATCGCGAAAAAGGTCCGGGAGGCAAGAACGGCATATCGTCTCCCCGATCGCGCTGGAGGCGGTCAGGCGCATCGACGCGCTGTTTGAGATCGAGCGCGCCAACGGCCGCCGCGCTGACGAGCCGGTATGCCGAGCGGCAGTAGAAGAACAAACCACTACTCGCCGACACGCACGCCTGATTGCCCCGGGAGCGCGATTCCCTGTCTCTGTCCCGGTATGCGCGTGCCGCGGCTGGGGAGGAGGCTCTTCGACCAGCAGCGCCGCAAAGCGGGGTGTTGCGGCCATGCTTTCGGGCAGTGCCAGAGATCCATTCCGCAGCCGCTTGCGCCAATCATGGATCTGCCATCGCGTGCGCCCCGCACTTGCGCGCCACCTCCGCCAACCGGACACCGGGCTCTGCGCCACAAACCGCGCCTTCTCCGCGTCAGTGCGCCGCCGCCGACCCGTCGGACCTTCGATCACTTCAAGCAAACCCGCAATAGTCAGCGCTTGAAACGTCCAATTGGACGCCCATTTTTTTGCCGTCTCGTTCCATGCGCATACCTCTGTCCAAGTCGGAGGGATTCCTTCGCACAGCCGCGCCAGTCTGGGCAGGGTTGAACCGGAGGGGATCAGCCAAGCGCTTACATCCGAGCCACCTCCGCCAGTTGAGTCAGTTCGATCGATCGACATTCTGTGACGCCGAATTCCGCCATGTGGGCCCAGATCGCGTTGTCGATCTGCGGGCGCTGGCGAACCAGAAAGTCGCGCGTGCGGTGAAGAACCAGTGCCGATGAGCGGCTTCACTTTTGCTGGAGCGGCATGACGGACAGGTACAATATCGAATGAGGAATGATCAATGACTGTCGCAAAAAAATAAAGGAAGAAACACAAAACTTTTGCAAAAATTTTCTTTAACTATTCGGTCACTGTGAGAAGATCGTCTCGATGATAACGAAAGCACTTCTATGTCAATTTAGCCTTGCGACGTGGCGATCACATGTCGCTTCACGGGTTCTTGCTTCGAAGGCCTGGCTGGAAGGAGGAACGAGACACGTTGCCAGGGTGGTGAAATCAATCTGAGTTAGATTCATTTCGCCGGCCCACAAGCAAGCGTATTCGGCTGTCGTCAAAAGCAAGTCGTCTTGGTCTCGTTAAGAATACAGGTGCGCTCATTGGTGCCGGATCTGCTTCCCGTGGCGTTCTGAACGAAGCGTTGCTTGTGAAATCTTCGCGCGGAAGGCTGACCAATGCATCCGCGGGCGTGGCCGTCACCATCCCTGTCTTGGCTGCGCCATTCCTGTATAGAAAGAAGAAAGAAGTTATGAACACCACTAATCCTCAAGAGGCTGTATTGGGTGAAGGCAATTATAGAATAGGGTTCATTTTTATCACGATCTCTGCAGTCGCTTGGAGCACCGGGGGGATGTTCGTCAGAATTCTGCCGCTGGACGCGTGGACGATTCTGTTTTGGCGGAGTCTGTTTGCGACGGGTTTCCTAGCAGTTTATCTGTGTGTAGTTAGACCAAAATATAGCCTCATTCCGAAAGGGCACGCGATGATCGTTGCTGGCTCCTTGGCACTCTCCATGCTAGCGTTCATACCGGCGTGCCAGTTAACATCGATCGCCAACGTAGCAGCCATCTACGTGACTACCCCGGTCTTCACAGCCATCTTGGCGTGGCTTTGGCTCGGAGAGAAAATTGGGCCTACGACGATTTGCGCGGTAGTGACCATTCTTATAGGCAGCTGCGTGCTCGTCGAGGGAACAAGTTCAGCGACTGACTTTGTGGGGAGCTCATTTGCCTTCGTCACGACTTTGATAACCGCCGTTGTTACTGTGTTTATCCGCGAACATCGAGAACAATCGCCTCTGGCTCCTGTCTGCCTAGCCAACATTTTAGTCTCATTGGTTAGCTGGGGCTTCGCAGCACCTCTGTCTGCGAATCTGAGAGACCTCGCGTGGCTTGCGCTTTTCGGCCTGGTGCAAGTGGTGATAGCTTTTGTGTTATTTTCGGCCGGCTTACGACGAGTTCCAGCTTCGCAAGGCTCCTTGATTGGTGCCATAGAAACGCCGCTTGCTCCATTATGGGTGTGGCTCTTATTCGGCGAAACACCCTCGCTATCGACCCTGATAGGGGGCGCGATTATTACCACGGCAGCCGTCGGATACTTTCTAGCGATGGCTGGCGTGCGAGGATGCCCGAAAGGAGAGAACGTCGATGAATGATTTGCAGCCGCCGATGATAATTGAGAGGATCTCAGCGGCCGCGGAATCCCGGATGTCACGTCGTTAATTCACGCCGCAGTCCAAATTATGTTCTCACCGCCATTCATATGTGTCAGATTCCATTATATTCGACCTATTCGCGACAGATCTCCGTTGAGGCTTAATGCCGTTGCCCTGCCGGATGTGCGGACCGGCTGCTCCGCCGGTAGTCATCAAGATGCTGCTACCGTGCCTCAGGGGCACGCCCATCTCGTACGCGAACAAAACCCCCATCAAGCGCCCGCCGGCGCCGGCCGGCGCCCGAACCGCGGTCCGGCTGACGACCATTCCCCTCGGGCAGCCGCCGGCCATCTGGAAATGCGATGGCGCCATCCGGGAGATTATATTGGCGATCTGGACGCCATATGGCGCATACTTAGACGAGCAGCAGTTCGTACTGCAATCGTGATGTCGACATAGTTCGCGGAAAGCTAGAAAACTAAGTGCAGATCAAAGACGTCCTCCTTGCGCCTGGCAACGGCGCATTCTTCTATGATGATCAAGCTGCCATTGTCTCGGGCGCAACCCAGGACGGCTTCATCTATGTCGGCAAACCGACAACGCCTGGGTTCAATTCCATTCGCATTCCAGCATCTTCGCTCAGCATCGGGCTGATGCTCGCCGACGAAACCGTTGTTTGGGGCGACATGATGAACGTGCAGTACTCTGGTGCTGGCGGGCGCGATCCTGTGTTTGAAATCACTCAAATCTCGGATTTGACGTCGCGCGTTGTGACGCCACGGCTTCTTGATGTCGATGCGTCTCGCTATCTTGATGCCTGCGCGAAAGTTTTCGAACTCTTCGAAAACAAGCGGCTACCTCTCGCGATTGAGTATGGCGTCAGCCAATCGCTTCTTCGCGCTGCAGCCCATCTTCACCGTAAGACAATGGCGGAGATAGTTTGTAGTGAATTCAACCTAACACTGCCAATACGTAAGGTCCCGATTTATTGCCAAAGCGGTGACGCTCGCGAAATCAATGTCGACAAGATGATTTTGAAGGCGGTGGATGTGCTCCCCCACGGCCTGATCAACTCACGGCAGAAATTCGGCCAAGGCGGCCAGACTTTCCTTGACTTCGTCAAGTGGGTTGCAATGCGCACGCGCCAACTCGGCCGCCCGGGGTATCATCCGGTGCTTCATTTCGATGTGTACGGCTGGATCGGCCAGGAAATCGGCCTGGAGCCGCAAAGCATTGCCGACTTTATCTGCAAGGTTGCAGATACCGTCCCGGATTTCTTGCTCAACATCGAGTCCCCGGCGGATTTTGGTTCGACGCAAGCTCAAATTGAGAACTACGCCAAGATCGTATCAATTTTGGACAACCGGGGTTCCGGCGCACGCATTGTCGTGGATGAGAGATGCAATACGCTCGAGGATGTTCGGCTCTTTGCAGAAGCCAAAGCGACGCATCTGGTCCAAATCAAGACGCCCGATCTCGGCTCAATTGCCGATACGGCGCGCGCCGTTCTCATCTGCAGGGAGAATGGGGTAGGGGCATATGTTGGAGGAAGCTGTACCGAGACAGATCTCTCCGCCCAGGCTTCTGTCCACGTATCGGTGGCAACCCAGGCCGACATGATGCTTGCGAAGCCCGGAATGGGTGTCGACGAGGCATATTCCATCGTCGGGAACGAGCAGAACCGATTGCTGGCGATGCTGAACCGTCGTCGAGTTCGAGTCAAAAACGTTGGATGAGAGGCGCGGTGTCGCATGCAGAACTCTCTTGAGGGGATCACTGTCGTAGCCGTGGAGCAGGCCGTGGCCGCGCCTTACGCGTCGTCTCGGCTCGCGGATGCCGGTGCCCGGGTGATCAAGATCGAACGGCCCGAGGGGGACTTTTCCCGCAGCTACGACAAGTTGGTCCGAGGGCAAAGTGCTTACTTCGTCTGGCTTAATCGGGGTAAGGAATCGGTGTGTCTGGACCTGAGGTTAGAGGCGGACCGCGAGGTCCTCGACACGCTCATTGCCGCTGCTGACGTCTTTATCCAGAATCTGAAGCCGGGCAGCATCGAAAAACTAGGTTTCGGGTCTGCTGACCTGCGTCGCCGATTTCCGCGCCTGATAACCTGTGACATCTCGGGTTTCGGTCACAAAGGCCCTTATTCACACTTGAAGGCCTATGATCTCATCGTCCAGGCCGAAACAGGGCTATGTGCGATCACCGGCAACCAACAAGGGCCCGCGCGTGTCGGGGTCTCGGTCTGTGACATCTCAGCGGGCATGACAGCGCACAGCGCCATTCTTCAGGCAATGTATCACCGCGAGGTCACCGGCGAAGGGACCGGCATTCAGGTGTCACTGTTCGATGCTGTCGCTGACTGGATGAATGTTCCGGTTCTGCAAAACGACTATAGCGACTACCACACGGAACGCGCCGGTGTGAAACACCCATCACTGGCGCCATATGGCGCCTATCGTTGTGCCGATGGCAAGGACGTCATCTTTTCGGTTCAGAATGACCGCGAATGGGTGAATTTTTGCGAGAAGTTTCTAAAGCAGCCGGAACTTACACGCGCACTTGGTTTTGCCGATAATATGGAGCGCCTCAGTCACCGTGCGCAACTTGATAAGATTATTGAACGTCGGTTCTCTGAACTATCCTGCCACGAAGCCATGCAGGAGCTTGAGGCGGCCGGACTCGCATATGGCCGACTGAGCGAAGTGGCGGATGTTTCAAAACACCCACATGTCCGTAGAGTCGAGATTGGCACGCCTGAAGGAAGCGTCGAGACGATCGCGCCGGCGGCAATTTTCAACTATGAGCAGCCCTCGCTACGCCCAGTTCCGGCTCTTGGCGCTCATACCCAGGCTGTTCGCGAGGAGGTCCGCGGGCTTCTGCGCGACAGAGCCGCATCAGCATGAGTGCGCGTCCCGGCAAGGTGAGTGCGCACGCGATTTCCAAAGAGCCTGTGTCCCTCCGGTCATCTCAGCGTATCGGCCGCCAACAGTATTCACTGGCACCGCCCTCGCAAAAACCGGGCGCAGAGGGGACTTCATGATCAAGGACAGCTGGGCGGCCATTGGAAGCGAGATGTCTGCACCCCGCTGGAGATCCCTGCTTTTCGTTCCCGCTCACGTTCCGCGATATGTGGAGACGGCGCGCAAGCGGGGTGCAGATGGCGTCATTCTCGACTTGGAGGATTCCGTTCCTCAGGATCTAAAGGGTGAGGCACGGCGACAACTTTCTAAATCCGTGGCAAAGGTCGCGGGCGAGCGCACCTCTGTTTTGGTCCGCGTGAATCGTGGTTTCCGCGCGCTGGCGGCCGATCTCGATGCAGCCGTCATGGCAGGCGTCGATGCACTTGTTCTTCCGAAGACGGATTCGGCCGAGTGGGTTCTAGAGATCGCGAATGCCGTTTCAGAACTTGAAGGGGAAAGAAATCTTCCGCTGGGACGCATCCGGTTCCTTGCCCAGATCGAGACCCCAGGCGCCTTGCAAAGGCTCGCGGCCATTGCGGTGGCGCATCCCAGGATGGTCGCAATGGCGCTCGGTCCCGAAGACTTCAGTGCCGCTGTCGGCGGCTCCCCTGAGTTGGACCTTCTGTTGGCTCCGAACCTTTCTGTTTTGTTTGCCGCCCGTGCGGCCGGCTTGCTCCCGCTGGGCTTCGTCGGGAGCATCGGCGAGTTTTCCGATAGTGATAAACTTCGTGAAGCCGCGACGCGTGCGCGGCGGCTTGGCTTTGTTGGAGCTTTGGCGATCCATCCAACACAAGTGGCCATATTCAATGAGGCTTTCTCGCCAAGCACACAAGAACTCGAGTGGGCCCGTCGCGTCCTCGCGGGGGAAAACGATGCCGCGGCGCATGGCAGAGGTGCTTTCGCCTTGGACGGAAAGATGGTCGATGCACCGGTCATTCGAAGGGCTCGCGAAATCATCGCCTTGGACCAGCAAGCCGAGCTGGACGTTTGAGACCTTCGCCAACTGATGAGACCAGACGAGACATCTCAAGAAAGCCACGGCCCTCCAATTGCCTCGCCCGAGGGTCTCTGCAGCGTGGCACAATTATTGCTGTCGCGCCATCGCATTTCGAGATAGATTACACAAATTGGAGTTGGCCCTCGGAAGAGCACCCGTGGAAATCAGGCAGTTAAGATACTTCGTCGGCGTGGTTGAAGCAGGCAGTTTTACGAAAGCAGCCGGCTTCCTCAATGTCGCCCAGAGTGCGTTGAGCCTACATGTGCGTCAACTGGAGGAAGGTTTCGGCACCCAGTTGCTAATACGCGACAGGACCGGCGTGAGTGTCACGGCATCGGGAGCCAAACTCCTCGATCGGGCGCGGGCGATTCTCAGGGAAATTCGACTTACCGAGATGGAATTGACCAACACAACTGCTTCCCCGGCGGGGGAGGTGACTATTGGCATTCCGTCTGGAGCTGCTCGAGTCCTAAGCGGCCCGCTGCTTGAGTCGGTAAGAAACGAACTGCCCAAGGTGTCCCTCAAGATGGTCGAGGGTATGACTGGACCGCTGGAGGAGTGGATGGCTGCTGGACGCTTCAATCTGGCGGTTCTCTACCGCACCGCGGACAGTGTAGGGCGAATGACGGTGCTAGCGCGCGAAAACCTTTGCCTGGTGGTCCCGTCAGGTGAGCCACCCTTCGAAGATGCGATATCTCTGGCTGACCTGCATGCATTCCCGCTGGCTGTTCCCATGCGCAACAACAATGTCAGGCGTTCTGTGGCTGACGTCGTCGCACAACACGGTTGCGCGCTGGACGTCAAGTTTGAAGTGGATTCGCTTTCAACGATCATCAACATGGTCATAGAGGGGAAAGCCCATTCTATTCTCGCCCCGTCTGCGGTCCAGAAAGAAGCCTCTCAAGGGCTGGTCCGGACGGTCAAGATCGTCGATCCGGTGATTACCCGCTCGGTTGTGCTTGCTGTAAATCCGAAAGATGAGCGTTCTGCGGCCGTTTCCGCGATACGCAAGCTCATTCCGAAGGTCGCCAGAGAGTTAATAGAGAGCCGCCGCTGGGCAGCATCCGTCCCTGACGCGGCCTGACAGCCGTCGTTCTATAAAACACGACCTTTTTTGCCATCGGATTAGATCGATCTGGATTCCAGATGGATTTCGGCACTAATCGATATTTGACCCGCCACGACCGCCGCGATGAAACTGCCTCAGGCGAGAGTTCAGCGGTTTCGACATCGAAAGGCGCTCGCCTGGCAATTCAGAGCAGTGGAGCGCGCATGTCCGACGCTAGGAGCAACGAGCTCTTCATAAACGGCAAATGGCGAGCCGGTGGTAGCAGAGCGACATTGCCGGTGATTAATCCGGCGACAGAGAAGGCATTTGCCTCGGTGGCCTCGGCGACGGTGTCGGATCTGGATGAGGCCCTCGCTTCGGCAGAACGCAGCCGCAAGGCTTGGTCTTCACGGCCTGCAAAAGAACGTGCCGAAATCCTGGTAGTAGCCGCAAGAATTTTGGCAACGAAGATTGAAGCAGCGGCCAGGGACCTGTCGGCCGAACAGGGAAAGACGATTGCCGAAGCGACAGGCGAGTACGCGCGCGCCGTCGAAACACTGGAATGGAACGGCACGCACGCCGAAGAGCTCTCGGCCCCTATTCCGATGGGCCCGAACCGGATGATCGCCCCCGAGCCCCTTGGCGTCGTTGCTGCCTTTACGCCGTGGAACTATCCGGCCGTTCTCATCGCCCGCAAGCTCGCTCCAGCGCTGGCGGCAGGCTGCCCGGTGATCCTCAAAGGGGCTGAAGAGACCCCGAGCGTGGGGGTCCATATCGTTGAATCGTTGCGCCAAGCAGGCATCCCAGAGGGCGTGGTCAATCTGGTCTTCGGTGTGCCGGTGCATATATCGCGGCATCTGCTCAGTTCGCCAATCGTGAAGGTCTTGACTTTCACGGGTTCAACCGCGGTTGGAAAACAGCTGGCCACGCTCGCAGCGAACAATTTGCAGCGCTGCATCCTTGAACTCGGTGGGCACTCCCCGGTTATTGTTTGCGAGGATGCCGACTTGGCAAAGGCCGTACCGGCTATTTCGGAATACAAGTTCGAGTGCGCGGGCCAGAGCTGCAATGCGCCCAGCAGGATTCTTGTCGCTCGGTCTCTCTATAAAGAATTCTTGTCCCGGATGACGGATGCGGCTCGCAAGATCAGGATCGGGCTACCAGACGACGCTGCAACGGACATGGGTCCGATGGCGAACGCGCGGCGAATCGAAGCCATGCAGCGCCTGACCAAGGATGCGGTCGAACGCGGCGCCCGCATCGAAACCGGTGGCACCCGGCTCAATCGACCGGGCTTCTACTGGCCGCCAACCATCCTGACTGGCGTGCCGAAGGAAGCGAGAGTGCTGCATGAAGAGCCGTTCGGGCCGATTCTCACCGTGGCGCCGTTCGACACACTCGAGGAGGCGATCGAGGAAGCCAACGCTACCGAGTACGGACTGGCCGCCTACTTGTTCACTGGCGCTGCTGATGCGCAACAGAAGCTTACCAAAGGTCTTTCTGCGGGCGCTGTCAGTGTGAATTACCTGAAAGGGGTTTCCGCGGATGCGCCTTATGGCGGCATCAAGCAGAGCGGCTATGGATATGAAGGAGGCGAGCAGGGGGTGCGGAGCTTCCAGATCCTGAAAATGGTCAACGGCCTCAGCTCATTTGGATGAGATCCGGTGGGAAGTAGAACACGGAACATCGTTGGCAAGGACATCACAAGGAGCGTGGCCGACGCCCTTCAGTACATCTCGTACTATCATCCTCCAGATTATATCCGCTCTCTTTCGCAAGCATACGCGCGCGAACAGAGCCCGGCGGCGAAGAATGCCATCGGGCAGATTCTGCTGAACTCCCGCATGGCGGCCTTCGGGCGGCGGCCGATCTGCCAGGACACCGGACTTGTGGTGGTCTTCGCAAAAGTCGGCATGGACGCCCGCATCAAGTCAACAGTCAGTTTCGCAGAGCTCGTGAATGAGGGCGTCCGTCAGGCATATCTCGACCCTGACAATCCCCTTCGGGCATCGATCGTTGCCGATCCGCTCGCCGGACGGGTCAACACCCGTGACAACACGCCGGCCGTCGTCCACGTTGACCTTGTGCAAGGTAACCAGATTGAGATCACCATTGCCGCAAAAGGCGGCGGGTCAGAGAACAAGGCACGCTTTACCACCTTGAACCCCAGCGGGTCCGTTTCCGATTGGGTGGTTGACACAGTCTCCACGCTTGGCAGTGGGTGGTGTCCACCCGGCCTGATCTCCGTTGGCATCGGTGGTAGCGCTGAAAAGGCGATGCTGCTGGCCAAGGAGGCCATGAACCAGCCCATCGATATGGCGGAATTGATCGTCAAGGGGCCTTCAAGCGCCGAGGAGGCATTACGGATCGAGCTTTATGAACGGATTAATGCACTTGGCATCGGCGCCCAAGGCCTTGGGGGTCTGACGACAGTTGTTGACGTCAAGATTGCGACCTATCCTACTCACGCCGCGTCCAAGCCCGTGGCGCTCATCCCACAATGCGCTGCCAACCGGCACCTGAAGTTTACCTTGGACGGCTCTGGACCCATCAGGCTTCAGCCGCCCGACTTGCGCGAATGGCCAGATATTGAAACCGACGAACTGAGTCCAGCCGGCGTGCGAAGAGTCAACCTCGATGCGTTGACCAAGGAATTGACGGCATCGTGGCGCTGCGGGGAAACTCTCCTTCTGTCCGGAAAGATGCTGACAGGCCGTGACGCCGCCCACAAGCGAATCGTAGAGTTGATCGACGCCGGCAAGCCGCTTCCGTTCAATCTGCAGGGACGCGTGATTTATTACGTTGGACCCATCCGCGCGGTGAGAGATGAGGTCGTTGGACCGGCTGGCCCGACAACCTCGAGCCGCTTGGACGATTTTATGGAAAAGGTGCTCGCCGAAACCGGGCTTTTCGCAATGGTGGGCAAAGCGGAGAGGGGGCCGGCGGCCATCGGGTCGATTGTGAGACACAAAACGCCCTATCTCATCGCAGTGGGTGGGGCCGCCTACCTGATATCAAAATCGATCAAGGCGGCGCGGCTGATTGCCTTTGAAGATCTGGGCATGGAAGCGGTCTATGAATTTGAGGTGCAGGACATGCCCGTCACTATGGCCGTCGATGTTGAGGGAAACTCCATTCACAATTCAGGCCCTCTTGAGTGGCGCAAGCGCATGGCGGCGGACAGCATCGCACGAAATATTGGGGTTTGAGCCGTTCCTGGCCCAGTACCGGTGGTTTGCATCAATCCCATGTCGACAACGGCATTAGAGCAGAAGTCTCATGAAGGCAAAACCCAATCCTGTGCGCCTCGACGCTTGGGATATTCGGATTCTTTCAGCGATCCAGTCAGACGGCAGGATTTCAAAAAGCGAGCTTGCGAAGCGCGTTCATCTTTCTGCCTCGGCCTGCTCAGATCGGCTCCGTGCGCTCGAGGCCGAAGGAATTATTGAGGGATTCTACGCGCGGCTGAGTCCAGCCCTCATCGGTGGCATGGTCTTTGTAATGGTGGAGGTGGTGCTGGATCGTCATCGCCTTGAGGACCAAAGACACTTCGAGCTTGCCGTCCAAGAATTTCCGGAAATCCTGGATTGCTGGGCAATCGGCGGGAGGGTCGACTATCTGATGCGCGTCGCAACTCTTTCCATGGCTGCCTATCAGGGTTTCATGGAGGGATTGCTGCAGGCAGGCCTGGGGATTGATCAATACTACAGCCTTGTCGTGACCAAACCTGTGAAATCCAATGCGCCGATCCCCTTGGCTTCACTGCGGCAACGGTAAACTCCCAAGCTTGGTTTCCACGGTACTGGATCTCCATTCCGCGAATTCCTGATCAGCCTGCCGACGGTGCGCTGATCAGTCCAGCCCCATGCCGGAGAGCACGGCGACCAATTCCGCCAGCTACGCCACGCCGCGGGCGATCTGCGTCAGCCGACGTGGTTCCGGTTTCGATCCGCATCATGCGTGCAGCATGCAGCCATCATACTGGGCTAGATGGTTGGAGCGGCATGGACCGTGAGCGGTCGACGTGCAATGATCCCGGACTTCTGGACGACCGGCCACTTAGGCACGGCAGTAGGTGCAAAAGTCTCGTTGTGGCTTACGGCGGCGCATTCCTCGCTGATGTCGAGCAGGTTTTGGTTACTTGTCTCAGGAGGACGGCGTCCGCTCGTTGTCAAAAAGGCATGCCCAAGCTTGGTTTCCACGGTAACTGATGCTTCTTCCGCGAATTCGTCGGCCAAAAACATGCATTCCCGCGAAATTCGAGAGGTGTTTCCGGTATACTTTTGCTGATGAGCTGGCCGGCCTAGTGCCTCTGCCATTGTATCGCGAGGAGGGGACATGCGCTCGAGCAATCTGGGAACCGAGCAACTGCGGGAGAAGGATAGAACCTTTGTCTTCCATCCTTCTACGCACCTGGCCAAGCACAGCCGAGGCGAGACGCCAAATAGGATTATGGCCGGTGCGGAAGGGGTCTATATCTGGGATACCGAAGGCCGAAGGAGCCTCGACGGTTTCGGAGGGCTCTACTGCGTCAACATGGGGTATGGATGCACGGAAATCGCCGAGGCCATTGCCAGGCAAGCACACGAATTGCCGTTCGCGCATGTCTATGCCAGCCAAGGTACGGAGCCGGTCGCCCTTCTGGCAGAGGCCGTGGTCGAGTATTTCGGTCAGAACATGCGAAGGGTCTATTTCGGCCTGTCCGGTTCCGATGCCAACGAAACCAACATCAAGCTGGTCTGGTACTATAATAACATCCTTGGCCGGCCCGAAAAGAAAAAGATCATCTCGCGAAATCGTGGCTATCACGGATCTGGGTTGGTCACGGGTAGCCTGACGGGCCTTCCCTTCTTTCACAATTTCTTCGACCTGCCTCTGGATTTGGTGCGCCATACGACGACCCCGCACCATTATAGGCAGGCGCATGACGGGGAAAGTGAGGAAGCGTTCTCCAGGCGCTGTGCCGATGAGCTTGAAGCCCTGATCCTCGCAGAAGGCCCGGAGACGGTTGCAGCTTTTATCGGAGAGCCGATTCTTGGGACCGGCGGTATCGTTCCGCCCCCCACAGGGTACTGGACGGCCATTCAAGCGGTACTCGACAAATACGATGTCCTTCTGATCGCCGATGAAGTGGTCTGCGGCTTCGCGCGAACGGGCGAGAAGTTCGGTTCACACCTGTATAACATGCGTCCGGATTTCGTGACCATCGCCAAGGGGTTGAGTTCCGCCTACCTCCCCATCTCCGGGTCAATCATTGGCGACCGCGTCTGGTCGGTTTTGGAACGAGGAACTGAGAAGCACGGCGCACTCGGCCATGGCTGGACATATTCGGGGCACACGCTTTGTGCTGCAGCCGCGCTCGCCAATATTCGACTGCTTAAAGAAAAGAATATTTTGGAGCATGTCCGCGATGTCGGACCGTATTGGCAAGGCCGGATGAAGGCCGAGCTGGAGGGACATCCCATCGTTGGCGAAGTTCGCGGAGTGGGTATCCTGTCCGCCGTAGAGATGATGCGGGACCCAAAACAAAGAATACCATTCGAACCCGAACTTCAGGTCGGGGTGCGCACTGCAGCTGCTCTGTTTGAGAATGGGGTCATCGGACGGGCCATGCCGCATGGCGACATCCTCGGCTATGCGCCACCTCTGATCATTACCCGAAAAGAGATCGACATCATTGTCGACGCGACAGCAAAGTCGGTCGATACGACCTATCGCGCGCTGAAGGTCGAGGGCGCGCTATGAGCTTGCGAGCGTCAACGACAGCGAGCCCCGAGTTCGACGAAAATCGGTGGTTCGAGCGATGACAAACTCTCCCTGAGACCAGACGCTTTGATGTCTGGACGTAATGGCCGACCGAAACTGCTGACGTTCAAGGCGTCTGATCTCGAGCATGCTTAGGATTACTTTGATGGGGAAAATCAGTTCTGCCGCCGCTGTCCTGTTGCCCAACGACCAGGGCATCTGTGCGGCGCACCCTGCCGGTGACCTCCCTACCGGCAGGGTGCCATTTTTGACCCGGTGTTTGTAGCGCGTGCGCGATCGAGAATTTGAGAAGGAGGTCATCTGCATTTCTATTACGCCATGGCAACCCCCCCCCACCATCGCAGCTCCCGACGCACGGTTGACGACAGCCGGCGTGGAGGTCGCGCACACACCCTTCTCATGGTGTCGGGGGAGCAATCATCGCGGAGAATTTCTCCAGCGTCGAATATCTCGGGGCGAGTTTCCTTTCCTCGTAGCTGGTCAGAAGCAAGAAGGCCCCAGATTGATTGAAAACAGCCGGAGAAAATGCAGCTCGTCTTCGAAACTTTGCTGGAACAGATGTCTTTGAGCGTTGATCAAGTGGATTTGCGTGACGCACTGGCTAACGCAGCCGGTGCCTTCGACATTCGCGCATTCGCCTATCTGTCTCTGGTGCCTGATGGCGTCACAAAGCCCAGGCTGATATCGAACTATCATTCCGGCTGGACGTCGCACTATTTGCGCCACCAATATGAGAGGATCGACCCGGTCATAAGATGGGCAAGATACACCGGATTTCCTTTTCGGTGGGGACCAGGTTTCGGCCATGCCGGCATTTCAAAGCGACAACGACAGCTTTTCAATGAGGCTGCCGAATTCGGCATCTGCTGCGGACTGACAATTCCACTGGTCGATCGCCGCGGCGGAGTTGCTGCGATGACCTTCGCGGCAGACAGGCTCGATCCGACCTTCCTGCGCGTCGCCGAGCGATATGAACAAGCGCTCGAGATAATGGCGATGTGCTTTCACATTGGCGTTCGCCGCAAGCTTTCGGGTTGTCTGGCGGTGGACGGCGTTTCGCTAACGCCTCGTGAGTACGAGTGCCTGCAATGGACGGCAAAGGGCAAGTCCGCTTGGGAGATCGGCAGCATCTTGGGGATCAAGGAACGAACGGCCGCCTTCCATTTAGACAATGCCAAGAAGAAGCTCGGCGTGCGCACCAAAAATCAGGCCGTGACGCTGCTTGCCTCCTCACGATCATCGATTCTCTGAGGACCTGAACTCTCTTTGATCCACATGTGTATGCATTGAGGTCCGACGAAGAAGGCGCAGATGAAAATTTAGGGCAGCACGCAAACTAAAGACCGACCGGTCAGACGCCGCTTAACGAAGCCGTGGTGAACAAGATCGCTCCGCCCCGTGCGCCGAAGCTAACGAACGACCAGATAAAGGAACTGGGTACGCCAAAAGCGGGAGTCCAAGGACTGAAATATAAAACCCCGCCGAGCGGAGGTTTGGACTGTATTTGCCTCTGATCTCTCTTTAGCGATCGGCTAGCTAGAGGCAACAGAGGGAAAGCATTGCAGTGAACACCTTTAGCTCAATGAAAATTACTACTGTGATATCGAATTAAAATGACTCAGAAGGCCATCCGTGATAAATATTGATTCGTTAAAACAAAACAAAATCGGAGTCTAAAA
This sequence comes from Mesorhizobium sp. WSM4810, assembly GCF_055811235.1. Lineage (NCBI taxonomy): Bacteria > Pseudomonadati > Pseudomonadota > Alphaproteobacteria > Hyphomicrobiales > Phyllobacteriaceae > Mesorhizobium > Mesorhizobium sp. WSM4810. The sequence goes on from NZ_JBVVQV010000046.1 coordinate 26,356, forward strand.
TGTCTAAAGTTCCCGCTTTCCATTCAAAACGTCCCGGCACGGACGTTCACCACGACAACAACCAGTGCAGGGAAGGCAACAACATCGAAACTGAGAACCGGGTGTCCGGCACCGGTGGCTTGCCGAAGTGCGAACATTGCAAGCGCCTGTAGCCATCTAAGACTGGGCCTTTTTGGGAAAACGATCTCCCAAAGAGGCCCAGTGAGTCCCTGGTAATCGACGGTCCAGATACGCCGCAACGATAGAAAGGCAGCCATAGGCCGCCAATATCGCGAAAATTCTGAGGCATTCCGCCTTCTCCAAAATCGAACGGCCGGCTCTGGGAACAGATGCCCGCTGCCCCCTTCGCACGATTCCGAGGTGTTGTACCCGCCCGGCGTAAGACGTGCACATAGGGCGCTATCCCGGCATCCATGGGCATGTCTAATTCAAGGCCGTAAGACCCTTTGCAGTATGGGTCTCTTGACCCATTCGCCCTTATTTAATTGGCTTATCAATCCGATAATCGCGTTCGGGTCGACGCGGTCTGGCCCGCCGATCGGATGAGGCAGCGGTTGGACGCGCGCGACTGGACAACTCCAGACATCCTGTTTCCCCCGACTCACGCGTCAGCGAACTGCGCTTTGTCCTCCAGGCGCTCGACGGTTCGCTCGGAATGCCTCGCACCGTGGAACCGCAGCGGCCTTGTTGGGGCGGTAATGCACCCATTGCACGATCCGCGCAGCTACCTTCGCGATTGCATCCGCCGCGCCGTGTGCCGTGTTCACATCCTCATGGATCCTAGAGATCGAGATTTCATCGCCCGAAAGTGGTTGCAAGGCTCACCTGGATACTGTCAGCGCGTGAACAGTTCCTTGTATCCGGTCCTAACCATCCAATTCGCCCGATTGAGATGGCTGCGAACCGCTTTTAGGGCGCGGTCAGGTTCTCCCACCGGATCTATGCCGAGGACGAGCATCGCCATCTCCTCTTCGCTGGCATCGTCGGCGGACGCGTCCAGGAGCCTCATGTAGATCGTGAAATGTTCGTTGTCGTAAGCGGTCATGCTTTCCGACCACGGGACTTCGTCTTGAATGTTGGGTTTCATGGGACCCTTGTACCGGTTCGGGGTTTGTCTTCATCGATTGGCAAGACATCTCTTTGTTGTCTCAACATAGCGAATAGGAACTATCGTTCCTAGAGCGAAAGTTCCGGTTCTGGCCCTACTTCGCCATGGATCTTAAGGAGATCATGGCGATCAACATGCGTCGTTTGCGGCATGATCAGGACCTGACGCAAGAAGAATTGGCTGCCCGCGCAGAGCTGAGCATGCGCTATGTGGGCTCGATCGAGCGTGGCCGGGTTTCCGCAAGCGTTAGTGTGCTGGGCCGGCTGTCAAAAGCATTTAACGTTAATCCTTGTGAGCTTATTACGCCGTCACGGCAGCAAAGGTGATCCAGCCCGTCTCGGATTGTCGAAATCGCCTTCTATCAGCACGCCAACGCCGGCTGCCGGAACAGCTGATAGTGGCGCGCAAGAGAGGGCGGCCTCACCTACCCTAGATTGCTGAAGGCTTGCATTTGGATCGAAATGAATTTGGTCATGCCCGGATAACCGCGGCAGGTCCCTGCCGGGCCGGAAGCGCAAAACCTTGTCAAGCCATCACAGTCAGAGCCGGGCCTCTTGTCGCATCCGCAACTCTGGTGGAATGCCATTCGTCGGGTGGATGATTGTTATTCCGACAATCGATTTTACCGACCTACCCAGATCCCATTAGAGGATCCTGAAATACAGCGCGTTGGGTATTCCTCGTCGTGATTACTACGTCGACAAGGCTGCCGGAATGAGTTCGGAGACGGCATGTGCGGGATTGTCGGTATCGTTGGGCAACTGCCCGTGTCGGAACGGTTGGTCGACGCGTTGAAGCGTCTGGAATATCGCGGCCATGATTGCGCCGGCGTTGCGACGATCACCGAGGGCGCCTTGCAGCGCCGGCGCGCCGAGGGCAAGCTCGTCAATCTTGAGACGAGACTGAAGGCAGAGCCGCTGAACGGCACCATCGGCATCGCCCACACGCGCTGGGGCAACCCACGGGGCGCCGACCGAACGCAATGCGCACCCGCACTTCACTGACGGTGTGGCCGTCGTTCATAAAGGCATCATCGAGAATTTTGCCGAGCTGAAGGAGGAATTGGCGGGGGCGGGAGCCGAGTTCCAGACCGACACCGACACCGAGGTCATCGCGCATCTCTTGGCGCGACACCGCCAGTAGGGCTTGGGGCGGGGCGAAGCGATGCATGCCATGCTAAAGCGCGTAAGGGCGCCTACGCGCTCGCCATCCTTTTCGAGGATCATCCGTCGAGCATCATGGCGGCGAAATCGACGTTGCGTCCGAATTTCGCTACCGCGAGATCCCGTTGTCGCCCATGCTGCTCTTTTCATTTCGCAGTCTGGCGAAACCGCCGACACGCTGGCATCACTGAGGTACTGTAAGGGGCTTGGGCTGAGAATTGGCGCCGTCGTCAATACCCCGGAATCGAGCATCGCTCGGAGGCCGACGCGGTCTTCCCGATCCTTGCCGGCCCTGAGATCGGCGTCGCCTCCACCAAGGCGTTCACCTGCCAGCTTGCCGTTCTTGCCGCATTTGCCATCGGCGCCGCCCGGGCCCGCGCGGTCTTCATGGGCACAGATGTGGACCAGCCGCGCAATCTCGCAAAATCAGTTACTGTCGAGTGATGTTAACGCGCTCAGAGGTGGCGCCCTTCTACTGGAAACACACCTTCGACCGGACGAAGCGCGCATCGCCGGCATCTCGACCTCAACGAGATCCAGATCGAGGCCCGCAGCCGGTGGATATTATTGCGCTACCGATACCGACTTTGTGGGTGGCCCATCGAAGTCTATTTCAGCGGAGGGCTTGACTTGCTGGCACCTATGCGTATTGCATGCGCTACGTGGGCTCGATAAACGCGCCCCGTGCGGGTGTAACGTTAATCCCCTGCGATTTAACCAGATCGATCCAAAAATAGAAGCGGTGTTCGCGATCACCGAAAACATCAGCGAAGTCGGGTTGCCGCTGACTTGGTGTCCGCCCGCCTGAAGTCGCCACGAGCGGCCTTGACCCTGCCGATTGACGTCTGGCAGACTGACGTCAACAAGGATTGCTGGCCGCAGCATCCCGTCAACCGGGTGAAGTCATCGTCCCGGAGGGTAAGCAGTCCAATTCAGGCCTTAGGACCAGCACCATTGAGGTCGGCTGCTTTGGGCGCAGGGCCTCGCAAAGTGGCATGATGATGCGAAGGTGTCGCCATTCTGCCGCCAAGAGAGTCAGTGGCTGTGGGTACGGTGTGATGTTGGCCGAACCTGCCCCGGATCGCCAGCATGAGCTCTGGCTCACGCTGGACTTCGTCGTGCCAGCCCGTTCGATCCCTCTGAAAAGCCGAAAAGATCGGCACGCGCAGCGCTCAATTCGCCGGCGTTATGGGACTGTCGGGCTAGTGTCGTTTTTCCTGCCTGGCTCGGGCCGATGATCACGGCAACATGCGGATGAGCGACGGCAGGTCTGGGGACCGGCATGGCGCACGATTTTCCTACGTGGCGCAGATCGTCCATGTGATGTGGCGGTAGTCATGCCATGTCGCACGCGGGCACTGCCGGCACGTGCCAGCCCCTTCTCGCGCCGGCGTTTGCCGCTCTCGTCGGGCGACCCCGTGAGCCCGGCATAGCGCGCCACCGCGCGGCGATCACGCAATCCGCGCGACAGGATCTCGTGGACCAGCATGTCCGCCGTCTCGACACCGACGCCGATGACCCGTGCGATGAGGCGCACCATCGCATGCGGGCCTTCTGGTGCAGCCGGAGCCGCGGCGAGCCTACGCAGGCGGTCGCCCTCGATGGTGCGGATCTGCGCACGCAGGAGTCGAGCCGCTCAAGCAAGCGGTGCAACTCGGCGCGGGTATTGTCCGGCAGCGGCGTTCCCTCCGCTATGCGGATGGCCATGAGCCTGTCGGCCGCATCGCGCAGGCTCAAGCGGAAGTTGCGAACGCCGAAGCGGGTGAGAATCGCCTTGATGCGGTTGATGAGCCGCGTCTGCTCACCGACCAAGGTCTGCCGCTCGCGGTTCGGCCGCCGCGCGTCCTCTTCTTCGACCGTCGGAATCGCCGCCATACTGCAATGGCGCTTCTCGCTACGCAGCCAGCCGAGAAAGGCGCGCATCAAAAGCTCCGTGTCGAGCCGATCTGTCTTGGCACGCCGGTGCTCACGCGACACCGCAACGCTGGCAGGGTGGATGGCATAGGCCTCGATGTCGCGCGCCTGCAGCCAGCGCGCCAGCCAAAAGCCGTCGCAGGCCGCCTCATAGGCGACGGCGATCCGCTTGATCGTATGCTCGGCTTGGCCGGCTTCTTTGCGCCAGCGCTGCAGCAGCTTCAACAATGATGGCGCGTCGGCATCAATCTTCTTCAGCGGCTGGCGCTTGAAACCCGGAACAAGCGTGGCAATCAGCCACTTCGCCTTGCTCATTTCGATGACGGCGACGATCGTGTTATCCTGTTCAAGAGCGGCAACTTACTCGGCCGCTTCGGGGAACCCTTCAGCAACCAAATGAGTTGCGTAAAAGGCGAACCGTTATAGCGACCCGAGATAGGGATAATCGTTCCTTCCGAGAATTGATCAGTTCGGAAGATAAACGTCGGAAGTTGCGCAAGCAGCTAGGTAACCTTTGCCGCCGAAGCTTGCTGCTTTAGCGGCGGAGCGTCAGGAGGAGCTTGAGCGGCATGCACTAAGCGCGGCCCCGAGTGGAACCTGGCGCTGCGCGTTGCATTGCTGTGATTGCCGACAAGTTGGAAGCTGAGGAGGCCCGGAAGGCATTCCTGGCTGCTGCCGAGGAGGAGGGGGTATTCCGCCTGACCCGGAGAGGACCTCGCTGGCAAAAGACGTGGACGCTTTGCCTGTCAGCGCTGGAGGGCGATCCGATTGACTCGCATCTGGTCCGCAAGACTTTCGTGGCTGCCGCTAAGGCGGCGGAGATGTATCTCTCGCCCGAGTAGGAGGTGTCATAGCTCTATATTATCCATCGAGCTTCAACGGCTCATGTTCGGGAAGATAATGATGCAGCACCTCGCCACGGTTTCGCTTGTCGAACGTGAGGCCACAGACAGGGCAGACTCGAAATGTTCTGCTTCGTCGTTCACAGGCGGCCGTGGCGCTTGCCCTTGATCCTGGTTACGGGGTTGTTGGTTCTATCTCGTCGACCGTGAACTATCCGCAAGCCATTGATCTGGCATGTTGATTGAGACGGATAGCGGCTTTGGAATTGCAGGATTCGCGGTTTATGAGCGCTGTTTTCCTGCAATTCGGTTTTGCGATTCCCTTGTGCTGCGGAGCGTGATTCACTCGATTCGGCGGCGGCGAATCGAGGGGACTGCGAATGTCCAAGCCACGCGAGAAGCGCGAGACGGGAGAGCAGGATCTGTTCCGCTCCAGGCTCGATCAGATCATCA
>NZ_JBVVQV010000047.1:0-25323 GCF_055811235.1 Mesorhizobium sp. WSM4810
TTCGGTCGCGGTCGGACTTTTCTTCCTCGCCCATGGTGAGCCTTTTGCACTTGGATTGAACCGGAACGCCGGCGGGAAAGTTTTGTTGCGATCAATGGCGCAAACTTTTCCAGGCATATTTCGCTTGCTCTGGAACACATGCTTGAGATGAATGTTCGGGAAGTGCAGCAATCTTGTCCCTCCCGACGATGGGCTGCAGATCGGAGATGCACCGATCGGCCCGCGTCCTCTCCTCGTGGGCGCGGGCTCGGCAGGCGTAGAGAGCTCGCGCTTTTGTTCAAAAATCTCGCAACCCTGCGCACGGACGCTCGGCTGTTTGATAACGTCGAAGATCTGCGCTGGCACGGCCCGACCAAAGCATTCGACACGTGCGTGATCCAGCTAAATGACACCCGGCTGCTCGCACGTGCCCTCAAGGCTCGCCGTAACTGACTTCGGGAGGCGAGTTGGAAGCGGCCTTTCGAAGCCCAACGCCCATCGCACAGGTGCTCTGTGCATGCGGCAACAGTCTGGAAGAAGACACAGCCCAAATGTGCCGGCCGGTGCAGGTGCTTACGCAGCATCTGAGTCTACATTCGGCTTCGTTCTGTCATTGCCCTCGCCGCCGACTAAGTCGCTCAAGGTCAGTTTCGACTTTTGCAAGAGTGCACAGTATGGTTGGTGGTAGCGGTTGCTCACGGCGTGGGCTCGGCAGAAACCATTTAGTGCCGTCGACCCGCTTTGCTCGCCTGATAGAAGGTCATGGCGCGACTTCAAATAGTCTCTGCTGCGGTTGCTCGCCGGGCTAGTGCCGGACGGGCTGGGATCCAATCTGCTATGCAGAGAAAATCCGCGCCAGGTCGGACTTCCTGTTTCAGGACCGCTGGTCGGGATGACAAGCTTTTAGCTTCACCTGAGCGCATACAAATAGGCCGCGACGTCTCGAGCCTCCTGCTCGGAAATGCCGGTGGAGGGCATTGCCGTATGCGGATTGATTTTCCGGGCAGCGCGAATCCAGCGGATCAGGTTCTCTGGATTATTGGACAACACCCCGCCGACATAGACCTTGGTGGCCAGGGTGGCGTCTAGGCGGGGGCCGACCAGTCCATGCGCGCCGGGGACGCCGGTGATTGTATGGCAACCGGCGCAACCATTGGCCATCATGATCGGTATGGCACGGGTAGCAATGCCACCGGTTGCATTATTGGCATCCCGTTCGACCCGATCGGTGCGTTCCGACCACCATGTCAGCGCCGCTAAAATTGCCAGTACGACAATGGCGCTCGTCCCGAAAACCAGGCTAGACAGATCGGAACGCAAGCGACGCCTCCCGGCTTCTCTGTCCGCTCGAGCGGATCCACAGGCCTGCCAGCAACAACGCAGCTCCGCCATAGATCAGGCCGGCCGGAACCCACATGACCAGGCCGGCGAGTTGCTGGTCCTCGAGCGGACTGAGTCGCCACAATTGCGCGCCGGCGGCATTTTCGGGGTACCAAAGTCTCGGCGAGACCACGAGCAGCACCCCAAGCAGACCGGTGTGCAGCGAGGTGAAGAAAAGATGCATGACCGCGCGGCCATAGGTTTGCTCACGGCCGGGACGCGGCAGCAGCGCCCACCAGAACAAGACGCCGGTGCCGAAGAAGCTGGCATGCTGGGCATAGTGCAGGAAACCGCGTTCGAGCGCAGCCTCGAACAGCGCCGGCACGTGCCACGCCCATATCGCGATAGCATGCAGGATGGTGGCGGCGACGGGACGGCTGGTCGCGGCCCAGACGGCTTGAAGCATTTTCGCGTGCCCGGCTGCGCCAAGCGTCTGCCGTAACCAAATCGGCAGTGCCCACATCATGGCAGCCACCGGATGGGAAGCAACCAGCAGAGGCGCTGCGACCGCCATTAACAATTCGTGCTCGATCATATGTGCGGTGAACACGCGCTCGCCCAATGCATGAAGCGGGCTGACGAGCGCAGACGCCAATACGGCCCAGCCGGCAGCGAACAGCAGGGCCTGTCGCGATCGCAACGGGCGGCCGCGACCGCTCCTACGCCACAGTCGAATGGCGCCTGCCGCATAAAACAATGCGATCGTCACCAATGGCAGCGTGATCGGCAGCGCCAGCGTCCACCCCGGGGCGCTGCCGCCATAGCAGATCGAGGTCGAGAAGAGCGCATCGAAGCTCATCGCACGCACTCATCGAGAATCAGCGAGGCGGCGCCTTGCATGATGATGACCAGCGCAAACAGCACTGCGGTGAGGATGCCCAGATTGGCAATAAAAGCTTCAGTGCCGCGAGTGCGTTCTGGTTTGAAGGACGCGCCGCCCTGTTGCCGCGCCCGCCACGATAGCGCCCCGCCAACCAGAGACATTATCGCAAGCACCAGTGCGATGAAGGGTATGACAGGAATCCGGCGGGCGCACTGCCATTCCACAACGGCGTAATTCAGTTGCGTCGACACGGCCCAGGCTAAAGGCCCCGACAAGAGCCCGCCCCATGACGTGCCTGACCGAAGCGCGCGCATCTCAACCAAGCCTCGGCATCCAATAGATTAGGAGATAGATCGGAATCCAGGTCAGGACCACGAAGTCCCAGTAGAAGACGTTGTCACCCACGTCAGCGAAGCGTCGGCCACTGTTGGCGTGGCGCGTGAACATCAAAGCGGTCAAAACCAGCGTGTCGCCGACATCGGTGATCAGGTGCGCGGTGTGGAGGCCGAGCAAGACCCAGAGCATAGAGCCGTAGGCATTGGTGTCCCAATAGATGTTGAGGGCTGGAAACTCGAACCAGCGCACGACAAGCGGCGCGATCCCGAGTAGCGACATCACCACGAGGCCAATGCGCACTGGCACCATCGCGCAGGCCTCAGCATAGCGCTTCAACATGTGGTTAGGGACTGCGCTGGCGAGCAGCAAAAGCGTCACGATGGTGCCCGGCCAGTGGTTCGGCGTGGGCGCGCTCAACGGCCATTGCGGTGACAGGTAGGCGAGGTAAAGATAACTCCCCGCGGCAAGAGCGAATCCCATGCCCTCGAGTGCCATGAAGGCGAGAGTGCCCCACCAGGTCGGGGTACGCGGTCCGTGCCCGAAGGTCGGGAGCTCGGAAAGATCGACGGCAGGACGCGGTTTCATTCCTCGTCCTCCGGACCGCCTCTCGGCCAGAACCAGCCAATCAAAGTGATGGCGATCGGTCCCGCTCCCCAAACCACTGCCCAGGGGCTGAAGATGGAGTAGAGAAAGGTACCCCCGACCGCGAGGGCGGCCAATAGCGGCCAGATCGACGGCGTTGGCGACTTTTCGCGTAAGTCGGGATGCGCCTCCGCCACTGTCGAGATGACCAGTTCGCGTGCATCAACCCGAAGCCCCGTCGCTACCGGAAGCGTTCCGCGTTCCGCCCATAGCGGCTCGACGTGCGTCACGACCGGCATGCGGGCGAAATTGTAACTCGCTGGCGGCGATGACGTCGCCCATTCCAACGTGCCTGCATTCCAGGGGTTGTCGCCGGCCGGGGCGCCCCTCAGGGCGCCGTGCACCACATTTACGGTGAAAAGCGCGAAGCTCACGAACAGGACAACCGCGCCAGCGGTGATGAACAGATTGATGTCACCCCAGCCGAGCTCCGCCGGATAGGTGTATACCCGTCGTGGCATTCCCCAGATGCCGACAATGTGCATCGGGAAGAACGCCGCATTGAAGCCGATGAAGGCGAGCCAGAAATGCCAGCGCCCGAGGCGCTCGTTCATCATCCGGCCGGTGATCTTGGGAAACCAGAAATAGGCGGCGCCCAGCAAGGGAAATACCGACCCGCCGATGAGCACGTAATGGAAATGCGCGACCACGAAATAGGTGTCGTGAACTTGCAGGTCCAACGGCACAGAAGCCAGCATGACACCGGTCAGACCACCGGCGACGAAAATGAAGAAGAAGCCGAACACGAACAACAGCGGCGTCCTGATGATCGGCCGACCATCCCAGAGGGTCGCCAGCCAGCAGAATATCTGCAGACCGTTCGGAATGGCGATCAACATGCTCGATGCGGTGAAGAAGCTCGCGCCGAGCTTGGGCAGACCGGTGGTGAACATGTGGTGGACCCAGAGGCCGAATGACAAGAACCCAATGGCGATCAGCGAAAGCACCAGCCCCAGATACCCGAACACCGGGCGCCGTGCGAAGGCGGCGATGATCGAGGAGACCATCCCGGTTGCCGGCAGGAAAATGATGTAGACCTCGGGATGGCCGAAGAACCAGAAAAGATGCTGGAAGAGCAATGCGTCGCCGCCTTCGGCGGGGTTGAAGATGTGGGTGCCGACCAGCCGGTCCAGGATCAGGAACGTCGAGGCGATCATAACCGCCGGCATCGCGAACACGACCACAAAGGAGGTGACCAGCATCGCCCAGACGTAGAGCGGGATCTTGTCAAGCGACATCCCAGGGGCGCGCTGCTTCAGAATCGTCACGATGGTTGCGACCGCGACCGCTAGTGCAGAGACCTCGGTGTAGGTGATCATCTGCGCCCAGACGTCGGCGCGCTTGCCTGGTCCGAATTCGGGACCGGACAGCGGCACATAGGCGAACCATCCGACATCAGGCGCCATGTTGAGCGCGAATGACACCCAGGCGAACATGCCTCCCGACAGAAAGATCCAGAAGCTGAAGGCGACTAGGCGCGGAAACGCGATATTGCGGGTGCCAACCATCAGCGGAACAAGGTAGATGCCGCTCGCCTGCACGATCGGCACGGCAAACAGGAACATCATCGTCACGCCATGCATCGTGAACAACTGATTGTAGAGGTCCGGCCCGATCAGCCCGCGCTCGGGGCCCGAGAGTTGGACCCGCATGGCGACCGCGTTCAGCCCACCGAGGCATAGGAACACGAAAGCGGTGATCAGGTAGCGCCGCGCGACGATTTTGTGATCGACGGTTGAAAGCGCGCCGATGATGCCAGGTGCAGTCTGCCACGTTCGCGCAAGCCAGCGGTCAAGGCTGTCATCGTCGAGGCCAGTGTCGCGCGGGCCGTCGCGCTCAGGCGCCAAATTGCCTTCTGAGGCCAAGCCGCGTTCGCGAGCGAGGTCGGCGCTGCTCATCTCAAGCCCTCAAGATAAGCGACGATCGCATTCAACTCGTCGCCGTTCAGATCCACCACCGGCATATGGGCGCCCGGCTTGATCCCCTGCGGATCGGCTATCCATGCTGCAAGGTTGCCGCGGCTCATCGTCAGCGTTCCGGCTGCCAGCGTTTGCCTGCTGGCGACATGGGTCAGATCGGGGGCGACCGTGCCGCCGGCGATGGTGCCGCCGATCTTGTGGCACATCACGCAGGGCCGCTTGAGGAACAGGTCATGGCCGGCTTTCGCCTCGGGCGAGGCGGGCGGGGCGGCCGGCCTCAACTGGTCGTTCAGCCAGGCGTCGAAAACGGGCCGAGGCTCGGCGATGACGAAGGTGCTCATATTGGCGTGCTGAGCACCGCAGAACTCGGCACATTGGCCCCGATAGACGCCCGGCTTGTCCGCCTTAAGATCAAGAACGTTCTCGTGGCCCGGAATGAGGTCCAGTTTGCCGGCCAGATTCGGCACCCAGAAGGAATGGATGACGTCGGTCGAGGTGAGAATGAACCGCACCGGCTCGCCTGCCGGGATGTGGATCTCGTTCGCGGTCGTCAGGATGCGGTTCGGCTGGCTGTCTTCATAGCGCACCTCCCACCACCACTGATGCCCGGTCACGCGGATTGTCAGCGCGGCATCCGAGCCGATGCCAGCGAGCGTCCTGTTGGCGAAGAAGCTCAACAGCGTTAGCCCGATCAGGATCATTGCGGTGGCCCCGAGCGCCGCAAAGACAATCCGCGTCTTGAGGCGCTCGGAAGCGGTATCGAGGACAAGCGGATCGCCGATCGGTCGTGCGCGCCGCCGGATCACGGTCATGATCAGCACGATCATCACCAGGAGCCAGACCACGGTGCAGAGGGCGGTGAAGAACCAGATCAGCCACGCGAGCTCGCCCGCTGCCGGGCCCTTCGGATCAAGGGCCGATTGCCAGCCACTGCATCCTGCGAGGAGCAGAATGGAGGCTGCGCCGCACAGCACCCAAACAAGGCGTCTCACGGCGACTTCCCCAGTGTCGCGGCATTTGGCAGGCGATTTTCGGATGGGTGCACCATCATGTCGTCGTCGCGCCCAGGCGCGGCGGAGGAGGGTACGTTGCCGCTCAGCGAGCGGACAAAGGCGGCAAGCTCCCAGATCTGATCGTCGGGGACCCTGTCACGGAAGCTCGGCATCCCGTTCGGGCGCCCGTCTCTGATCGTGGCGTGGATGCTTTCGATCGAACTGCCGTAAATCCACTTTTCGTCCATGAGCGCTGGTCCCATGCCGCCACCGCCATTGGCATGGCATCCGGAACAGTTGAACCAGTTGAACAGACGTTTGCCCTGGCTAAGATGGAACGCGTTTGCCTCGAACGCCGCTGCCTTGTTGTCGGACGGGGACGGCCGCTCGCCACCTGGCGCAAGGACAGTGACCGGCGTCGCTTGCTCGCCCGAGCCGAGCGCCGACTGGGGGCGGGTGTCGCGTTCCTCGCGCTGGCATCCGGCAATGGCGAGCATTGCGCACAACAGCAAGAGAAGGCCGCGGTTCATTTCACGGCGCTCCAGCAGTATTGAGCCGGGGCATGCCGTACTCTGCCAGAATCGCGTTGATCTCGCCGCGGTGCTTTGCAAGGGCAGCGTCCACTTCGCTGCGCAGCACATTATCCTCGTGGCGCACGCCCATTGAGATGTCGTAGATCATCGGCAATTGCGGACCGTCTATCCGAGGTTCAACCGGCGTAATTCGCAGCGCCACCTTCTGTCTGTCGGCAAAGTAGCCGGCCAGCGGGCCCCAGACGACGGCCATATCGATCTCGCCGCTCGCGACCGCTTCGATGATGCGGGCCGGAGGGTTCGGCGCAGAATAGTCGCCGTAGACCGGGAAGCCGATGAGATGGCCGACGATCCCGCGGCGTCCGAGCGCCTGGACGGGTGGGGAGTTGGCGCCATCATCGCCGATCAGCTGGACACCGATGCGCAGATTACGCAAGCGAGGATCGTTGAAGGACCTGACTTGCTGTGCCTCCTTGCGCGTCACGAAAACGTAGGACGAGCGGTAATAAGGCGCGGTGGTGCGCAGCATTTCGAGATTAGTGGGCATGCCGGGTACGAGATCACACAGACCGGCTTTCAACGTGTTGCGGATAAAGCCGCGGCGCTGCGCCCACCAGGTATAGGAAAGAGTTGCGCCAAGTTCCCTGGCGACAATCCCTGCGATCCTGTTTTCAAAGCCTTCACCGCGAGCGTTGGAGAAGGGCATGTTGTTGGGATCGGCGCACACCCGCAGCTCGCGGGCGTTCGCCAGGGCGGCAACAAGGGACAAGGCCAATACGCAGATCGTCACGACAAAATGCCGGGAACGCATTCTCCCCTGTCGCGCAGGCCCGCCGATCGCTTCAAGGCAGCCGGAATACATACAGCGTACCTCCCGGCGTGGTTACGTCCTTCAGATCCTTCATGACGTTGGCGAAGCCGAGCGCAGCGGTGGCGTCGCGCGGGTCGAGATCCCCCGACACGATGGCACCTGCCCAGCCACCGACACCCGACAGGATCGCAACATATTGGCGCCCGTCGGGACCGCGATAGGTGATCGGCTGGCCGATGATGCCGGAAGAGGTCTTAAACTGCCAAAGCAGTTTCCCGGTCGTGGCACTCACCGCCTTGAACCAGCCTTCCATGGTTCCGTAGAATACGACGTTGCCGGCGGTAACGACGGCACCGCTCCACACCGGGAAATTCTCCTTCAGGATCCACGCCGGCTTGGCGGCAGCGACATCCCAGGCGGTGAAAGCGCCGCGATGTCCGCCCGGCCCGGGTATCATGCGGACATTCATGCCGACATAGGGCGTGCCGGCGATGTAATTCACCTCGACGCCTTCTTCGTCCATGCACAGATTGTTGTGCGGGATGTATAGCAATCCGGTCTTGGGCGAGAATGCCGAGGGCTGCCAATCCTTCAGGCCGGACGCGGTCGGGCAGATGTTGCGTACGACCTTGCCGGTGCCGGTTTCTTTCTCCGGGTTTACTATCAGCCGGCCTGTCTTGAGGTCGACTCCCTTGCTGGAATTGACTGGGCCGAATGGTACAGCGGACAAGACCTCGCCAGTCATGCGATCCAGCAAGTAGACATAGCCGTTGCGTTCCGGCCGGACGAGCACCTTGCGGGGCTTGCCCTGCCAGGTCATATCCAGCAACACCTGCTCGTTGATGCCGTCGTAATCGTGCAAATCGTGCGGGGTCCACTGATAGAACCATTTGGCAGTGCCGGTGTCGGGATCGCGGGCGAAGATGCCGGACGTCCACTTGTTGTCGCCGGGTCGCAGGTCGGGATTCCAGGGACCGGGATTACCGGTACCGTGAAAGATCAGGTCCAGGTCGGGGTCATAAGAAATCCAGCCCCACACATTGCCGCCGCCGATTTTCCAGGCGTCCGGCGGCCACGATGTGACGCCGAGATCCTTGCCCTTGTCCATGTTGTAATGTGGCTTGAAGTCCGGGCCGATCAGCACCTCGGCATCCGGGCCGGTGCTGTAGGCCGTCCAGATGACATGCCCGTCGCCGGCGTCAAGCGCCTTGATCCAGCCGCGCACGCCCATTTCGCCGCCGGAATTGCCCACCAGAACCATGCCCTTTACCACCAGCGGCGCCATGGTGATGGTCTCGCCGATGTTGATGTTGCCGATATGGGTGTTCCAGACCGGTTTGCCGGTCGTCGCGTCGACCGCGATCGTATGTCCGTCGAGCGTGTTGAAGTAGAGACGCCCATTGGAGAAAGCCGCACCCCGGTTGACCACATCGCAGCAGGCAACACCCTGCGCAGCAGGCTCGGGATTCGGCTCGAACTTCCACTTCATCGGTGCGCCGGGTTTGGTAAGATCAAGCGCGTAGAGGATATTGGGAAAAGGCGTCACGATATACATCGTGTCGCCGACAACCAGCGGCGCAGCCTCCTGGCCCTTGTTCACGCCGGTCGAGAAGGTGAAGGCCACCTGCAGGGTCTTGACATTGTCCTCGGTGATTTCAGCGAGTTCGCTGTAGCGGGTCGAGGCATAGTTCTTCGCCGGCATCGTCCACTGGCCGTCGTCGGGTGGAGCCGCTGCAGCAGGCGGCCTTATGGCAGGCTCCGCCGGCTGGGCGACCGCTCCGGCCACTGGCGCCAAGCCCGCCAGCAAGGTCCAGCCGATCACCCTCATTTTGGTGCGACCGTCTATCCTGGCCATTGCCTTGTATCCCCTCTGGCAGGCGCCCCAACCTTCACCGCCACCTCCTGTCTCATTCGTGCATCGAGCCGCCGACCCCGGCGCCGAGCTCCGCTGCTATGTCCGCCTCGCTTCCCGCACACAATGGATGGCCCCAGCCGGAAGCGCTCTTCCCGCCAGGGTCAAGATCATAGACGATGGCGTCTTTGCGATTTGGATTGACGCCGGCCGGCACTTTGTCCAATCCAAGCGCAGCACGCGTGCGCCATGCGACATTGTGATCGGCACAGGAGGAATCGCCGCTTACACCAAGCCCCCCGATGATCCCTTTTTCATCGTAAAGTGCCAGACCGCCGCCAAATGCGACTATGCCCCCGACGAGCTTTCCCGTCAGCGGGTCGCTGGAACTTCCAAATGCCGCAGGATTTCCGGTATAAGCGGCCGCCTGGTTGACAGGGTTGGTGGCTTGCAGGCCGAACAGGGATCCGCCGGGCTGGACCGCCGCATAGAGGTTAGCGGTCGAAAGGGCCATGTGGGCAAGGCTGAGCCCGTTGGCCGTACTGGCCTTTTCGGCTGCGACCAGACGGCTGCCGGGCCATTGCGCGTCGGCCGTGGGACCGCTGTAGGCGACGGCGCAGACTGCTCCGTCGCGAGCCACGACCGCCGCCCACTCATGGGTGTCGAAGCCGCCATTGCCAGGGCCGCCACTCGCCTTAACGCTCGCCTTGAGGGCGCTGAGCAGTCTGCCATGGTCAGCAGGGCACGGCGCCTGCGCCCAGGCTTTTTGCTCGACGTAGCCGATCGTTAGCAGAAACAGACCCAATGCTACTGAGGCAGTCCAATGACGATCCATCGCCCGGTCCGCGTTTATTGAACTCCCTAACGCATGAGAGCCGCAAAAGTGCCAAGCGTCATGAAATAAGATGCAAGATTGGTTTGGCTCGGAAAGCAGCGCACTTGCGTTCGAACTGAACGGTTCTGCGCCGCTCTCGGTTCGAGTCCAGATTCGCATCTGCGGAAGAAAAGCGAGGTCAGCTTCCTCACCGCCGCCCAGGGCAAAGCTCTCGCGCAAGCCAGCCTATTAGGCGATGCACTGCTTGAGGTCGGCAACAGGATCATTGAAGAACTGGTAATCAAGATCACGATCAGCATCGGCTGAACTTGCAAACGCTTGGACCCAACAACATTCGCCGGCGGCTCTCACTTATTCCTGTCCCGGCTCGTCTGCCAAAAACATACAGTCCATGTGACGCGGAACCAGCCTCTGCAAGGGACGCTCCTAATTCATCAACCTTCACAAAAAGGGGATTGGTGCAAACGGTGAAAGAGATACCTCGCGAGGAAGAGCAACGCGGCACCAGCAAAGTCATCATGTGGGGCGCCGTAATCTCCGCTCTGCTTTTTGTTGCGCTGATGGCCATATTCGTCCTTGGGCCGATCTGATCTGGGCGGGGTTCTTAACTGTCCTGCAAGCTGGCTTATGTGATCAGGCCGTCGCGACGGCCCCCCTCGGACCCCAATGCTGCCAGGGGGCGCTCAACTTTTTTCAAGCTACCAAGCGGCGCCGGGTATTAACGAATGTAGCCCGCCGATCGGAACTAACGATCCGTAGGCGACGTTGCGGTGGCAGTAAAACTATGCCGACCAACGGAAACAGACTCGAAAGAACGTCTGGCGACGGCTAGGTCGATGGCGCCGAAGTCCAGCGAGTCTGAAGAAAATCTCCGCGAAGAAATGCGATGGCCGACTGGCCGGAAGACAAACTCGGCACCGTCACCACCGAGTTCCTGCGACGCGACGAGCGGAACGCTGATAACGCGAAACGATGACGTGCCTCGAAAGTCGATTGAACGATACCGCTATCGGGTTCTGGACGCCCTTTGGCTGCACTCAACTTATCGACGTCGCTTGCACGTCGCGATCCATGCGGGTAGGGGACGGCGTACAGTAAAGCGTTTTGGGACAGCTAGAGCACCTAGCGCGGGATGGCCCGTGGCTGCGCGCCGGAGGCGCCGATCGGAGTGTGTCGTTAGACGCGCGGCCGTTGGGCGACTCCTCTCCTGTCCAGATGCCTGACACGGCGCGATGCAGCTCCAGCTTTGGCGATGGCGGGCGCACTGCATTATTGATATTGTACGCCCAGAACAGGCGCGCAAATGACATCCACTTCAGAGAAGGCCGATGCGGTCGAGCAGTTGCTTGACACACCTGAACTCGCAACCGCACTGGAAAGCGAACAGTTCAAGAAATTCCTTGACCAGGTGCCGATCGCCATAGCCGTTGCAGACCTGGCCGCTGAGGAGCGTGTAATCTACGCCAATCCGGAGTTCGAGAAACTGTCAGGCCTGTTGAAGCTTCTCGGAGTTGAACGCGAGAGGGGCAAGCCGGCGTTTGCTCTAATGGCTGACCCAAGCACCCGGAAATATGTAGGCAGCGCGTTTGTCAGCGTCAACCGCGAGATGCGCGAGCGGCTATGGAAGCGGGTCCAGGAACATGCCAGGCCACCGCCCAAGGAAATGCCACAGCGGCCGGCAACGCAGTGGGTCAAACCGGGCATCAAAGCCCTCGTGAAGCACCTCAGGGGCGAGGAAGACCTTCGGCACGCTTTCGCTGCAGGACTTTTGGGACGAGGAGTAGGGCAAGATTCTTGAGCCGGCTAAAGTGGGGTGGCCCAATGGTCCGGAATAAGTGTTAGCAACTACGTGGCGCGGCGTAGGATTTCGTCACTGGTCGCTTCCAAACCTTTTGGGAACCCTAGGCGTGATGTCACTGTTTTCGCTCGTTAACAGATGAGTATGGACTCCGATCAGGATAGGGTGAATTATCGTGCCGTTGGCGAGAGGTCAGCGCACACCGTGCTCCTACCCATCAAAGGAGGGTGAGGACATGAGAAAGCCTCTAGCGCTCATTTTTGAGGACGAGCCGATAATCGTCATGAGCATCGAGTCGTCGCTTAAAGCGGCTGGCTTTGCGGTGGCCTCAGAGCCAAGTTGCGTTCGTGCAAGACAAATGTTGGCCCTTGTCCAGCCCGACGTGGTTATCTTGGACGTGCTCTTGCGGGACTGCGTCAGCTCTTCCGTTGCTGAAGAACTCGTGGCCCGCAATATCCCCTTTGTAGTTTACAGTGCCACGGATATCGAGGGCCGAGGTGAGGCCTTCAAGGCCGGTACTTTTGTCGAGAAACCTGCGGACGAATGCGTGCTGGCAGCTTTGGCGAGTTCGCTGGCCGCGCACCGCGCACTCTGATCCCTTGGTGCCCGTTGTCCTCTTGGTTCGCTCATGAGGGACTCGATCTCTTTGGAAGAGCGGCTGGCTAAAATCTGCGCCAGCGCATAGGATGTGAGATCGTCGGCCACGCATTTCGGGCGCTGACGCTTGGGAGCGACCATCGCACTCCTGCCCCAAACGCGAGGCATTTGCGTGATGGCAGACGAACCAAGGCGGACCAGCCTGACGAACGAACATGTAAGCGCTCTCGCACGGGAGTCCGGTGCCACTGAGCAGGAGATACGCGATATTGTATCGCTTATCGGCGTCGATCGGGCATCGATTCTGAGAGAAGCGCGTCTCTTGAGTCGTGGCCGAGGCCCGAAACTTTAAGGCTTCGCTGCGGCGATCATCACGCACCTAGAGCACCACAAGATACACACAGGGCACGAGGGCTAGGCGGGCGGTGTGCCCGGTGCGCAGAAACACTACGCACCCGCGGCGCACGTCTACCCAACTCAGTTGGAACGACTTCCTGCCGTCATCCCGGATCGTTGCCGGTCGAAACCAGACGGTATCGGAAGTGATTACGGATGTGCTCGTTAAAACAGCGGCCCGGCGCGACCGCCACACTACGGTCTATTTTCTCAAAGCGAGCCGGGCTGCTCGCCATCCGAGCGGTAATCTCGCTTGGAGCATACCTCTTCTATTCCCGAATGGCGGTCATGGAAGCGATCGACAAAGCCGGAAGCGACGATGCGGGAAAGGACCGGCTCGGGGCAAGTGAGCCGCACGGTGCCGGTAAGGTCGTGCTTCATGCCGAGGACGGTTCGTTGCAGCTTTGCGATACTCTCTTCCACATCGGCCAGGGCCGGTAGCAATTGCTCACCCATCTCGGTCAGGCGGTAACCTGTCGGGTGCCGATGCACCAGCCGCAATCCCATTTGCCGTTCGAGCTCGGCAACGCGTCGATGGACTGTCGACTGGTTCACGCCTAGCGCACGCGCGGCCGCGAGCGTGGAGCCCTGCCTCACAACGGACAGCAGATAGCGCAGGTCGTTCCAGTCCAACATGCTCTAGCTATGCATTTTTGCACCGACCTTCCGCAACCTTGCTGCTACCGCTGTTACGGCCGGCCGGTTAGTCCTTAACCACGATAAGTGAGGAGAAGCTAAATGGACAAGGCAACAGTCCAAACGATGATCGCTGGCCTCGATGTCGGCGTAACCCGATCGGCCCAGGATCACGGCATGGCAAAACTGACGCCGGTACACCGGGAGGTGCTGAGCACTCTGCCGCAGGGAAGTCGGCAGGAAGTGCGCGTGTTGCACGCTGTGCTTCAGCCTGGCGATGTCACGCCCTACCACTCGCATCGATTTCCTGTAACAGTCTACGTCACCGAAGGAGTGTTCACCCTGAGGCTCGATGGGCGCGAGCCGGTTTCGATCGGGCCGGGCGAGGTTTTTGTCGAGCCCCCGCGTCAATATGACGGGCAGCAACGAGGGGAACGCCCCGGCGACAACGATTCTGTTCTACGTCTGCGATCCCGACACGCCCTTCGCCGACCCGGTTCCTTCGACTGCGTAGACGCTCGAGCGCTATGTGCGTTCGGCTGGGTCGTGACCCGCAACGGTTCGCCTGGAGCGGGAGGAAGCCTCATCGTTATTCCCCTTAGACGCTACCTAACCTTCTACGCCCACCACCTTGGGCCGTCTTGGAATCTCATCCTCTGCCGGTTGAGCGTCCGCTATCGTTCTGCAGACGCCAGAAGCTGTCAGTCTGTGCGCGGCCCGAAGCGGACAATCCGAACAAGGAGGTTCGACTATTCTGGCTGTACCCGGATCCAGAGGTCGTTGGAAGCAACGCTGTCGTAGAAAGCCGTCGCATTGGCGAACTATGCGCCACTCAGATCGAGAAACCAGGCATAGGTGTTGACATAGGGCTTTCCGTCCTCGCCGTACCGGCCGCGTCGAAGTGGACGATGACCGTGCTCCCGTCCGCGTGGGTTTCGCGGATCACCGGCTTCAGCCTGACCTCATCTGGCGACGAACGGCTGAATGACCTCGCCGATGAAGGCGGCCCGGCTAGGATATGTCTTCGACGGGCGATCGTCCAGATCGCATCTTCCGCGAGCAGATCATAAGGGCTGCCGGTTCCTGCCGCCCATGCATCGAACGAACGCTAACGACGCCTTGTTCGCCTCGTCGGCAGAATTCCGCGCCTGCGCCATTGGCACGAAAGCCGCGATGGCGAGGCCTGCCGTAGCGTCGAGTGCGTCGCCACGCCCGGTGGCAAACGCGGCCCGGCAGCGAGGAACGTCGCTTCCTCGTGCCCAGCGGCGATACGAGATCGGCCGGTTCGGCTTCGTTATCGATCCGGATCGTCATCCCGTCTATGCCGGTCCGTCGAGCTTTATCGGCTGGCGGGGGAGGGGGTCGCCATGACTCTCGCGCCCGAGCTGCGCCGTCAGCTCTCCCGCATGGAGGAGGCGCGCCGGTAAACACAGCGCCAGCTGGACATGGTCGACCGGCAGATCACGCGCCGCATGACCGCGCTGATCCCCGGCCTGCTGCCACGGCGGACGCACCATCGACGCGGCAAGGCACCCGATCCCGGCGCGTTCCTCGAGCGCTACCAATCCCAGCTCGCAGCCCTGACCGCAGAGCGCCAGCCGGAAATCGACGCATTGTCGCGCAAGCTCGCACGGCAGGAGCAGGCGATCGCCAGATTCCTCGACCGGCAGGGCGAAGCCGCTGACATGAGCGAGCAGGTCTAGCGACGCCGCTGTTCAAGCGACAAGTGGCGTTGCCGATGATTCAGCATGTGGCAAGCACACTAGCGAGCATCGTCGTGATGTGGCTGCGGCAGCGATACGGCAGGATCGACACCGGGAATTGGCAGATGGTCATGATCGCCTGTCCTTCGGTTCCCATGTCGAAATCGAGGTCCCGTGCCGGTCCTCCTTCGGGCTTTAGGCGATCCTGAACCGGCGGCCGTTCGCTTCAAGGCCGCGTTCCGCGCCGCGGGGCGGCCGGATCGAACCGGTCTCGACATGGCAGGCCCGCGTCCTGCGCGAGGGCTGAAGGGCGCCCTGCTCGGCCGCAAACCTTCCATGCTCGCCTCGGTCCGCCCGGACCCTGAAGCGCCCGTCATACCATCGGTTCCGTCGGTCCGCGCCCGAGGGAGGGCCGGCACGGGTGCGGTCCGAGCTTCGGGAAACCGAAGAAGGAAAATGCCATGACCAAGAAAGCTACCAACGTCCGCTCCAGCGCCCGCGTCGTCCCGCTCCGCAAGGGCCCCACAATCCAGATGGTCCGGCTCGCCTGCCCTGATGCCGCACAGTGCTCCCTCATCTCCGAGAGCTTCGGCCTGCCGGTCCTCGACAGCGACGGCATCCGCGAGCTGCACGAGAAGCTCATCGTCGACACGGCCGCAGCGCTCGACGAGGGACTTGGCGAACGCGCCATGCAGATCCACCTGCAGCGCATCGTCGGAGCATATGTCGGCTCCGCTCATGGCGCCGGCCAATTCTACAGCCGCTCCGTGACCGAGGCCCGCGATGCGACGGCCAAGGCCGCCTGCGATGATCGCGACGAGGATGTCGGTGGCCCGGTCGGCTTCGACAGCGCCGCCCAGCGCAAGCGGGAGTTCGCCGCCGACATGGCGCTCCAGGCCCACGCGCTGCGTATGGCCGCCGAGGGCGCGGTCAATGCCTATGAACAGGTCGTCGGCGAGGTCTGGAAGCCCTTCGAACGGCCGGTGGAGAACCCCGGGCAGAGCGTCGATCGCAAGGCGGCAGAACTCCAGATGGCGGCGCTCCGATGAGCCGCTGACTGCGGCGGGGCTCCGGCCCCGCCTGTCTTTACCGCAGCGATCGGGCCCTGCCGGGGCCGGCTCCATTATGCCGCTATTTCGCCCGTCAACTGCGTGGGCTCAATGGAAACTTCTCGACATCGTCATTCCATGGATCGAACACGACCGCACCTGACGGCCTGGTGTCCTTGATGTTCCGCGTCACCAGATAGAGATCGTGCTCGATCGCCGTCGACGCGAGCAGCGTGTCGATCACCGGCGGCGCATGGCCACTGGCGCGCTTGCCTGCCCCGGAAATCCGGCCCCAGCGCCGAACGACCTCGTCCTCAAGCGACAGCACGCGATGACCGAACCGCTCCGCCAGCGCATCGCGCGCCGCCATGTAGCGCGGTCGATCCGGA
This sequence comes from Mesorhizobium sp. WSM4810, assembly GCF_055811235.1. Taxonomy (NCBI): domain Bacteria; kingdom Pseudomonadati; phylum Pseudomonadota; class Alphaproteobacteria; order Hyphomicrobiales; family Phyllobacteriaceae; genus Mesorhizobium; species Mesorhizobium sp. WSM4810. Next base: position 16,671 of record NZ_JBVVQV010000047.1, read on the forward strand.
TGATCGTCGGGCAGGTGGTGAATGCCCTTGTCGTATTCCGCCAGCGTCAGCACGCTGATATGGAAACTCGTCTCGTCCTGCCTCTCGGCCCAACGCTTCACCGACGGCGCACCCTGCGGATTGATCAGAGCGGCCACGACATTGGTGTCGAGCAGCCATCCCCTCACAGTTCCACGTCCCGGCCGCGATCCATCTCGCGTTCGAGGTTGAGGCCGTCGAGATGCAGGCTCTCCATGAACTGCAAAAAGGGCAGACGGGGTTTCTCCGGCACGAGACGATCGAACTCCTCGACGCTCATCACCACGACTGCGTCATGGCCGCGAACGCTCACACGCTGCGGCCCCTCTTCGCGGGCATGGCGCACCACCTCGCTGAATCGCGCCTTCGCGTCCTCGAGCTTCCACCGTCCTGTCGCCGGACGGGTTGCCGTCCGCGCCTTCTTCGTCACTTGTGTCTGCTTGCCCATCGTCTCACACCTAGTCAGCTAGTCAGACATATAGCACTCGCCCGGCGATGACGCCAGCATCGGCGACAAGACACCGTGGCATCGGGCCCCTGCGCCAGCGCTCCAATCCCGCTCTCTCGTGATGGCTTTCCTGGTGCGGCGGCGGATCTTCCACGTTCAACCCGCAAGGGGTCCGCTAGCAAGCTGCGGCCGCTCGGCTCACGCCTTCGCGGTGATCGCGACCGCCGCCGCACACTGACGGAGCCATCGAGCGGGAATTGGCCCGCTTCCCAAAATGGAGCCCTCAGATGTCCCACGATCTCACCCTCGCCCAGAAAGCCGCCTGGTCCCTCGCCCGCACCCTCATCGCCCCGGTCGTCCTCTTCCAGGTCGACGACGAATTCGGCGTCCTGCCGGCCGACGAGCTCAACGACGCCGACGTCGAGATCCTCTTCGAGTACAATCCATATTGCGGCGGCCGGTCGGTTCACTAACCGACCTTCTCCCGACTGCCCTCAGGCAGCGCCCCCGGCGCCGTCTTTTTCCTTTCTGGCGCCCGCTCGCCGCCCCGTCCTGCCCGTGGTCCTGGCGGAGCCAGGCGGTCGGCGCAACGGCGTTGCCGTCCTCCGCTCCCGCTGCGGCCATGACCACCCCATCGTGCAAGCACGACGGGAACCCCGGTCGGGTGCGCAGCCCGCCTTCCTGCTCCGCCGCGGCGGACCCCGTCGGCGCGGCCTCCAGAACCGGAGGTTCATAAAATGAGCAGGAAAGAAGGAAAAGGACCGCGCATCGACATCTACGCGCGGATCACCGACCGCATCGTCGCGGAGCTCGCGAAGGGTGTCCGGCCCTGGATGCAGCCATGGCATTCTGCCAATGCCATCGGCCGCGTTACGCGGCCGTTACGGCATAACGGTCTGCGCTATAGCGGTATGAACGTGCTGCTGCTGTGGTCCGAGGCCATCGCGCGCGGCTTTGCCAGTCCGATGTGGATGACGTTCAAGCAGGCGCTCGACCTCGGCGGCGCCGTCCGCAAGGGCGAGACCGGCTCGATGGTCGTTTTCGCCAGCCGCTTCACCAAGACCGAAACGGATTCCGCCGGTGAGGAATTCGATCGGGAGATCCCGTTCCTCAAAGCCTACTCGGTCTTCAACGTCGCGCAGATCGACGGCCTGCCGGACCATTATTACGGGCACAAGGCGGAACCTGTTCGCGATCCGATTGTGCGCATCGAACATGCCGATCGCTTCTTCGCCAATACCGGCGCGCTGATCCGGGATGGCGGCGATCGCGCCTACTTCTCGCCGGCAACCGACCACATCCAGATGCCGCCGTTCCAGACGTTCCGCGACGCCGCGGCATATGTGGCGACCCTGAGTCATGAAAGCCACGCATTGGACTTCGGCGCCGCATCGGGTGAACCGCGACCTCAGCCGCTACGCCAAGGATCGCAGCGAGCGGGCACGCGAAGAACTGATCGCCGAGCTCGGGAGCTGCTTTCTCTGCGCCGATCTCGGTATCGTGCCGGAGCTCGAGCCGCGTCCGGATCATGCGAGCTATCTCGATTCCTGGCTCGCTGTGCTCGCCGACGATAAGCGGGCAATCTTCTCGGCCGCTGCTCACGCGCAGCGCGCCGTCGCCTTCCTGCACGGCCTTCAGCCGGCGGCCTCGGAAGAACGCGAGGCCGCCTGATGTTCCACGCATCCATCATCGGCGGGGAAGGTGACGCACCTTCCCCGATCCGCCTGCGCGCCGTCTCGCTCGGAGCGGGCGTGCAGCCGCCACGAAGCCATCGAGCTGTCGCGGCTCTGCGCGGCGCGGCCTGATCTGTCTCGCGTAATGTTGCGCATGTGGCGCGCCTTCGTCTTCCCGACGCTGTGCCAGGAATGCGGTTTCGTCCGGGCGGTCAGCTATCAGGATGCTGGATCCATGCCGGCAACCTCTATCGCTTCGACGGCTGGGTGCAGCCCGCCACATCGCAGCAGCATCGATCCGCGATCAGGCAGGAAAGGTCGCCGTAAGGTGGTCTGGGGCTGGCCCGACGAGACCAGCGAGCGACGGCGGCGTCGTGCGATCGGGCTGGTGGCCAGTTCCGACCTCGGCGCCGTCCACCGCGATGATGTCCGTGACTCCGCGCACGGTGCACTCATCAGCCCATGAAGGCAGGGCCACATCCCCTCGCGGGGACGTTGCCGAGCCCAATGTCGCGGAGCATGTGACGCTGCTCGGCGGCGCCGGCACCCAAGGCCTCATCTTGATGTCAGCCCGCCGGGGAGGCAGGGGTCACCGGGTTTCAGCGATCGGCCGCGTCTCGCGGGTCAGGATTCCCGGAACGGCGCGGATAACGGCAGGTGAACGGCTGTGCCAATCCTGCCCATCTGAGCTGCCGGTGAAAAATCCCTCCGAAACGAATTGAGCCCCTAAGTCCATTCGGTTTCCGGCCGCAACCCCGCGCGGCGGCGGACCGAGTTGGCGCTTCGCGCCTGCCCGCACCACTCCTTGCCTTAGGGGCGAGCCGTCGCGTTCCGCTCCGGTTGCAGGCGTCTCCCGCTGTCCTTGGCCGGGTCTCGTTCGGAGGGACGGTCCCCCGGATGAGCAAGATGGAGACAGGAAATGACCAACATCGTTTTTCTCGCCGGCAACATCGGCAACGACCCCGAAATGGTGAACACCCGCGGCGGCACCATGATCACCGACTTCCGGCTGGCGACCTCCCGCCCGAAGCGGGCCGAGGGCAAGGTGGTCAAGGGCGAAAGCGGCTACGCCGAGCAGGACACCGAATGGCACCGCATCAAGTGCTTCAACGGCCTCGCCGAGACCGGTGCAGAAGCACTGTGTCAAGGGCATGAAGGTCGCGGTGCGCGGGCGCATCCACTACACAAGGTGGACGGACAACGACGAAATCGAGCGCTTCAGCTCCGAGATCATCGCCGACGCCATCGACTTCCTCGCCTGGCCCAAGCGCGACGGCGCCGGCAACCAGACCGAGGACACGGACGACATCCCGTTCTGAGCCCGGATGTGATGGCCCCGCCGCGAGGCGGGGCCATCCCTCATGCAGAAAGGAGCACCGAGGATGTGCAAAGTTCTCAATGCCCGCATCGTCGGGAAAGCGCCTGCTCCCGGGCGCGTCTATATCGGGCGGCCGAGCAAATGGGGAAATCCCTTCGTCATCGGCCGCGATGGTTCACGCGAGGAGGTCATCGAGAAATATCGCGCGTGGCTCGCGTCGCAACCCGAGTTGCTCGACGCGCTCGACGAACTCCGAGGCCGCGATCTGGTCTGCTGGTGCGCGCCGCTTACGTGCCACGGCGACGTGCTGATAGAGCTCGCGAACCAGGCCTGACCTCTTCGGTCCCGTCACGCCGACGGGGCCGTTTCTGCATGCCGAGCGCCAAACTTGGGTCGATAGCCGCGGCGCCGCTTGGCGCACAACAGTTCCAGGAAAAGGCCCACTGCCTCGCCCTCGTCATCGAAGGAGTGCTGGACCATGCGACCGGTCGTTCCGATCCGACCCCATCGGCGCACGAGGCAGGTCTGCCCGAACAACGTCCCTTCGATCGACAGCGCATAGAACCGGGCCATGTTCCGACTCGCGTCCTTGCGTTCGATATAGAGGCGATAGCGTTGCGCAACCATGCCAACAGGATCGCGCAGGCGGAGTTCGCCGTCCAATGACAGCTTTGAATCGCTGGCCCCGGATCGATTCATTCTCGTGATGGGTCATTGGACCGGCACACGCCCGAAGCGCCGGGGTTGACAACATCGGCTCCCGCCAATCGGTGCAGTTCGCGAACCGGAGCCTTCAATTTCTCGACGATCTCGGCCCACCGGAACGAGCCGCCAGGGCGGTCAGCCGTTCAACGAATCCTTCACCGCCTTCGCCGGCGCGAAGGTGAGCTTTCTCGAGGCGGCGATTTTGATCGTGGCGCCGGTTGACGGGTTGCGCCCCTCACGCGCCGGCGTGTCCTTGACCTTAAACTTGCCGAAGCCCGGTATGCTGGTTCCGCCCCCGATCGGGCGGCGCCGAGATCTCCTTAAACACGCTTCCACGATTGCCTTGTAGCCGCGGATACCAATTCCAGGATCTTCCATGCACCGACAAGAGGCGGATGCACACCAGAAGCTTCCGAAATCTCCAAGGTCGCCAGCCCTGCGCTGATCTCCTGGGGTTGGCGAACTATCGCGAATGACGCGTGAAGCGCGAAGACCGGACGACGCTCCTGCCGGGTCCGGGGCCGCGCGCAACGGCTTTGCTGTCCTCCACTGTCGTTCCGGCCCTTCGGGTGCCCGCGACCCTCGCCCCGGCTGACGGGCCGCCGTGCACGTCCGGCATGGCGGCGAAAAGGCCTATTTCATTCCGCCTCTGGTTTTTGTGCAAATGCCTCCGTTCGAGAGCTTCCGGGACGAGCCGAGCTATTGTACGACTTTAGGGCACGAACTGACCCACTGGGTCGGCTCAGAGAAACGGCTTGATCGCAACCTCTCCCGTTATCATAAGGATCCCTCCTTCAGGGCCCACGAAGAACTCGTTGGCCGATCTGGGCGGTTGCTTCCTCGGCATCGTTCCGGAGCTCGAGCCTAGGCACGACCACGCAAGCTATCTTGCGAACTGGCTCGAAATTCTCAGCAACGAGAACCGCTTCATCTTCGCCGCGGCAGCGCATGCCCAGCGGGCGGCTCAATCACCTGCATGAGCATCAGCGGAGGGCGACACAGGTCGCGGAGTAAACGAGAGCGAGCCTGCGGCTTCGGAGGAGCAACATGATTTGGCAGCAAGTGATTGCGCCTTATCTGGCTACGGCGACGGCGGTTTTTCTACTGCTCGGCAACAGAAACTCTTGAATTCGATCCAGCTTTCACCAACTTTTTTGCTGGGCGCGTCACCCGGCGGTACAGACGGCGGGACAGATACAGCCCTCCTTCGTGCACTTCGGAGGATCTGGCTTTGAGCGCGGGATTCTGTAAGAGATAGATGTATTGTCAGGACGCTGAGATGCGCCGGGATTATCGCAACTGGGATACTGTGATGCTTTGGTCGGGTATCGGGTTCATACTGATCCTATGGTCCACGCCGATTATCAAGGCGCTAGCCGAGTGATTCAGAAAAGGGGCTCCTAGGCCGCCCTCCCATGTCGAATTTGTATTGTCAGAAGCAGCCGCACTTCGACGATCCGCATCCCGCCCCAGATGGCACCGAAACTGCGAGCGCTTCCGCGCGTGACTCCACGTTCGCCGCGTAGACGGAATCGTTGATAAACTGCTCGCAATCTTTGCCTGCCATCTCGCATCCTCTTCCTTGCGCGTTAGCTTAACCAGGGCCGGGTGGTACTCGCCTTACTGTCGGTCTGTTGGCATCCGCATTCCGATCGGAGGGGCAATGGTGTGCCGAGCTTTACACTGTATCCAAAGCTCGATCTGAAAACGAGCGCTGTGAAATCGCAGCAAAAGAGGTGAAGAGTGGGCCAGCGCCGAAAACAAACTCCCGGTCATCGAGTGTACCTGCTTGACAGCGAAGCCTTGAGGCAGCAGCGCGCGCTAAACAGGCTTCATTCGGTCACCATTCTCATCGGCCTTATGGCACTCGCCGCATGGACAGGGTACGTGATCAGCGGGTCGGACGGCATTGTTTTCGGCCTCATCCTATCCGGTATCACCCTCCTGGTCGGCTCCGCCTCCGGCGGCGCCCTGTTCCGGCAGGCATATGGGGCCATCGTCCTGGATCGGCACAGTGACCCTGAACTCGTCATGCTGATCGCAGAGCTCGCGCGCCGCGCCGGCCTCCCTCGCGCGCCGACTCTCCACCTGCTGCCTTCGCCCGTCCTGCAGGCGATGGCTGCTGGCGATCGGGAAGATCCCGCCATCGCCGTCACGAGCGGTCTGCTCCAGACGCTCCCGCCGCGGGAACTCGCTGCTGTTCTGGCGCACGAGATCGCCCATATCCGCCACGGCGACATCTTCATCATGCGGCTCGCGGCGACGGCTGGAGCCATGACGCAGGTGATGTCGAGCGTCGGCTTGTTCCTGCTCTTCGCGCTGCTGCCGGTGCTCTGGGCGACGGGCGATTTTCTGTCGCCCTTCGGCATTCTGCTCCTGACCTTTTCGCCCACTGTCAGCGATCTCCTCCAGCTCTCGCTTTCAAGGCGGCGGGAGTTCCTGGCCGACGCAGGGGCCGTGGAGCTCACGGGCGATCCGCAGGCATTGGCCCTTGCTCTGCGACGGATCGAAGTCATACAGGGAGATGATTGGGAGCGTTTCGACTCGCGCGGGGCACGGTGGCTGCACTGGTTCCGGACGCATCCGAGCACAAGCGAGCGCATCGCGCGCCTGGCGGAACTCGTCTCGCCCGTTCGGCCTGATCTTCCGCTTGCGAACCGGACGGCCTATCTCGACTCGCTCGCCGGACGCGGCGATCGGTCCTGGCGGCAGAATCTCATGCGCCCGTTCGTGTAGGAGGGCAAAGCGTTGGCTCCCGCTAAACGACGCCTAGAGAGATCGAATCGCGAAGAGAAGACAGATCGTGCGTGGAACTTCGCTTAGGCGGGTGCTCGGCTCGGACGTGTTTGTATGCCGGACGACCAGCAGCGAGGGGGCCAGCATGGCCACCCCGCTACATCCCTTTTCATGGTCCGAAGAGTCCCATGCCGCCTCTTTGGCCGTGTCACTTAGCCTTATCCAGTTGCTGAGCGTGCTCGAAATGCCTCTGGACAATGGGAGCGGTCTTTTGCGCGTGTGCCTTCAACGCCGCGGCGTCTCCGCTTTCGGCATAGGAGCTCATCAGCGCAAGCGCTTCCCGATGAGCAGCCACCTGAGCGTCAATATAAGCTTCATCGAAAGCTTCGTTGTCAGCGGTCTTTAGTGCCTCGACCTTGCTGGCGTGCTTCTTTGTCATTTCAGCCGGGACGGTGACGCCGTCTTTCTGCGCGGCAGCCATCAGGTCCTTGGACGCTTTCGTATGATCGTTGATCATCATCTGCGCGAACTCCTGGATGGCGGCTGTTTGCGACTTTTGCATCGCCAGCTCGCTTGAACGGATTTCCAACAGATCGGAGCTGGCCGCCATAGTCGCGAACTCCTGCGGCGATATCTTTGCCGTCTGAGCAAGTGCGATCGAGCCCATCAGTCCGACCGCAGCAGCCGCAATGGCCGTTCTCATGATGTTCATCTCGTCCTCCTTCATGTTTTCGCCAACGGACCCTCCAACCCGCTCGATTGACGATTGTTCCTGCGAAATCTGATGACGTTCCTGCCATCCCTCGGTGACAACGTGGTCAGCATGCTCGCTGTCATCAACCGGTGCCTTTCTGGCATTCCTAGACCAACGCGCTGTCAGTCGCTCCCCATCTGCCCGCCTGATCCGCCCTTGAGAGATGTCCATAGGCGTCAGCCGTACAACCTTCCCCAGGAGGCAATGTCCTCCCCAGACGCGCCGGCGCAACGAAAGTCACTTGCCAGCGTTGCCGTTGATCGAAGCCGCAGGAGGACGAAATGGCCGATGACAAGACCAAGCGTGATTTCCGCGACCGTAACCTCGCAGCCGTCGACGAGGATTATGAGGTGGAACATTTCGCCCGCGAGAACGGCATCACGCCAGAGCAGGTCCGGGAGCTAATAAAAGCCACTGGGAATGACCGCGGCGCTTTGACAGCCGCTGCAAAGCAATTGAAAACCGTGCTGCAAGGAGGTCCGCTGACCGGCTGATAGAGACATCACCGTGGTTGACGTGGCTGTGGGTGGCACAAGGCGTCTGCAAGGAGGCGGGTACGAAACGGTCTGGAGATTGTTTCGCAATTGGGTCATCTGGGGAAATTGTCACTCACCACAGCCTCCCCACGGGACCTGACCTCACCGACGTTGATCTAGACCTGCTGCGCCGCTGGTTGATGTTGGTAGGCTGCGCTGAATGCCTACCCCGGGAAAACAGTCGACGGGGAAATTCGAGCCTGTGTGAGCACCATTCGGCACCTACGTGCGTAGCATACAGGCTGCGGCAAGAATCGACAGGGCTCGCGTTGAGAGCGCTGGGGCAGGTCGTTTCGGATTCCTTCAATCTCAGACCGGGAGCTTGAGAACGTCGACGCCCCCCCGGGGGTGGGCGAGGTCTAGTCGTGGGCATTTTACCAAACCGGCAAACAGGTGTTATTTCAGGCATGGGTGCGTGGGGGCCATTGCCGTTGTGGTTTTTCCGGGTATAGGTCTGGCGGTGAG
>NZ_JBVVQV010000047.1:25333-30162 GCF_055811235.1 Mesorhizobium sp. WSM4810
CTTCAAATACCGGGTGCGCAATAATCCGACCGGGGGCGCGTTGCGCGCGGGGGGGCTGGTGTTTTCGTTTCCCTAAAATCTCCCCCGGGCTGATGGCCAACGGCCCCGCCGCCGGGGTGGGGGGCGAGGTCTCGTCGTGGACTTTGACCGAATCCGGCAAACTGATCTTCTTGCAGCCTTGGCTGCTAGGGGCCATTGCCGGTTGTGCTTTGACCGGTAATCGGTCTCGCGTTCAGCTCACGTGCCGAATGTGCCGAGCGAATGGAACGGATCACGCTTCGTAAAACCTCGAGTTTTGCGATGCCTGGTTTGTTTGACGGCCTGCAGAGCAAGCGGCCTCGTCGAAATTCGAACCCGTCCAGCCTTAAAATGTTCTTCCGGACCGAGGCGGAGGGCTTTGTGCGGAAGGTGATCGCAATCGCTTCGGGTCCTACGTCGACCTGGCTCAAGCCTAACTCCGCTGCATCTATTCGCAGTCGGCTAACCTCCAGCAGCGTGGCCGCTTCGCTCGGCATGGCTCCAAAGCGATCCTCCACCTCGTCGGCAAATGCATTGACGTCTAAATGCGTGCTCATGCGGAACAATCGCGAATACAGGCTGAGGCGTATGGCTGGCTCCCGCACATAGCTTTCTGGGAATGACCCTCCGGCCTGCAAGTTGATGTCCGGAAGTTGCATGTCAGAGCCGGGCTCGCCTCGCGCAATCGATGAGGCACGCTCGAGCAGTCGATGATAGAGCCCGACGCCGATGAGCTTGACGTGGCCCGCCTGTTCTTCGCCCAAAAGATCGCCGGCGCCGCGCAGGTCGAGGTCCCTTTGGCTGATGGCCAGGCCAGAGCCAAGCCGGTCGAGAGCTACAAGAGCCGAAAGTCGGGACCTTGTGCCTTCAGCCAATTCCTTGCCGGGCTCGGTCAAGAGAAGTGCAATGCCTTGCACCCTTCCTCTGCCTACACGACCCCGAAGCTGGTGGAGCTGTGCAAGTCCGAAACGGTCGGCCCGCCAAATGAGAATGGTGTTTGCCCGCGGTATATCAAGTCCGCTTTCGATGATGTCAGTGGCCAACAAAATGTCGCCTTCGCCTGCTCCGAACCGGACAACTATCTCGTCCAGTTCACGCCCTTTCATTTCGCCATGCGCGATCTTCACCGAGAGCTGCGGAACCAGCCTGCCCAGTTGTTCAACGACAGTCTCGATGTCATCTATGCGTGGTACGACAAAGAAGCTTTGTCCCCCGCGGCGGTATTCGCGCAATAGAGCAGCCTTGGCCGAACCGGCATCGAAAGGAGCCAGGATGGTGCGAACCGGACGCCGCTTGGCAGGTGGTGTGTTCAGGACGCTGACTTCCTGCGCGCCCGCCATCGCCAATTGAAGCGTTCGGGGTATCGGCGTAGCGCTCATGGTCAGTGTGTGGAGGCATGGCGCCAACCGTCGCAGTGATTGCTTCAGCTTGGCCCCGAACCGATGCTCTTCATCGATTACGAGCAGCCCGAGATGGCTAAAGGACACCCCTTTGGCCGCAATAGCATGGGTCCCGACGACGACTGCGATGTTACCACTTCTCAGACCATCCTTCACTTTCCTTGTCTCTGTCGATCCGACCACCCTGGACAGGTGAGAAACTTGGATGTTGAACCCTGCGAAACGCCGGCAGAACGTATCGTAGTGCTGACGCGCGAGCACCGTGGTGGGCGCAACGATAGCAACCTGATTGCCGCAGAATGCGGCCGCAGCACACGCCCGAAGCGCCACCTCTGTCTTTCCAAAGCCGACGTCGCCGCAGACCAGCCGGTTCATCGTTTTGCCCGACGACAGGTCATCCATTACGGCTCGGATTGCGGCGGCTTGGTCGGGGGTCGCGGGGTAAGGGAATCGCGCCGCGAAGCGAGCAAGATCAGCACGCGGCGGCTTGATCATTTCGGCGGATTGGCAGGACCTGGCCTTCGCAATGGCGACCAGCCGCTTGGCGACCTTCTCGATCTCGCGGACTGCAGACTGGCGCCGCTTCTTCCAGCCTTCACCATCTAGTCGGTCCAAGGCTATCGCATCTGGCTCGGATCCATAGCGCCATATACGGCCAAACTCCTCCACTGGAACCAGCAAGGAAGCGCCACCATGATATTCAAGCTTCACAACATCCTGTTGCAGGCCAGCCACTTCAATTTGTTCGATCGCGGCAAGGACGCCCACGCCATGGTCTTCATGGACAACCAGATCGCCGAGCCGCAGTTCGGGTTCGGCTATGCCGTTGCCGGAGTCCGCGTTTGCAGTCGATGACGGGCCGAATATGTCCGCTGCCGCAACGACTGCAATTCGGGATGGCCCGTCGACAAAGCCATCCGTGAGATCGAATTCCGCCTTGAGAAGAGAGCCTCTTTCGACAGAGAGGATTTGCGGCCAATCGGCGACCGGGTCCATCTTGCGACCGAACTTACGGTCGAGCAGCCGCTCTGCTCGGCGCAGTTCCGAAGCTTCGCCCGTGACCACCACACTAAACCCCGAGCTTGTGCGCGCCTGGGCGAACTCGGCGAATTCGTGCCCGGCTCGCGGCAGGTGGAAGAATTTGGGAATTCGACCAACCGGGATCCTAAGACGCAGGCACTGGCGATCCCGTAGCGAGTCGTCCCATTCCTCACGCGACAAATAAAATTGTTTCGCCGCGGGCCGCGCCACCGTGGAAACTTGCCGCCTGCCGCGCCACGCCTCCTCTATGAGGTCCAAGACGCGAGCGAGCGAAATTTCTTCCAATCCATCCAGGAAGCAGATGTTAGCTGTTGATGCGACATCGAAGAGCGCCGGCAAGTCGGAGTAGAGCGAGACCAGGCGTTCCTCCATCGGGATGGTGCGCATCGCTGCAGGGTCGAACTCGTTGCCGGATTCCAACATAAGCTCAGACGCCGGGCCAACTACGACTCTGTGCAGCGATCGCTCGCTTCGTTGAGTGATTTGGTCGTATGCCTTAAGTTCGGAGATGGTGCCGCCAGGACCCAGTACAACACGAATAGGGCGATCACGGTCAGCAGGAAAAACGTCGATAAGATCGCCGCGGATGGCTATCTCGCCTGGTTCATCGACCCGATCGTCGACAACATAGCCAGTTCTCTCAGCCAATACCCGAAGTGCCCTCGGGTCCACCTTTTGCCCAATCTGCAGGGTGGCGAAACCCTGGCCGATTACCGAGGGAGGCGGTACCCTCTGCACGGCAGATTCGACCGAAGTAACCGTGATGCGGGGTCTTTTCGTAGCGGCCGCAACAGCATGAACAACGCTGACCCGCCGTCCCATAGTGGCGCGAGTGGGCCACACCCTGTCGTATGGCAGGCAATCCCACGGCGGCAAATACAGGATGTCAGCTGCTGGGAGGAAGTGGCGCAATGCCTGTGTGATGTCAGCGGCACTGCGTTCGGAACTCGCGATATGGAGCATGTCCCCATTTCGAGTGGTTTCCAACGCGCTGACCAATGCCGCAGCTACCGCGGCAGCTGGCGGTTCGGCTTCTCCTCCTGTTGCAAGTTCGCACTGCTCAGCCTTTCCGGCATTGGAGGTCACTCTATCCACGTCTCACCTTCCGATTCTGGGACAAAACGGCCGCGACGCGCCCGGTGTTCCGTTGGGCGGCACAGTTGCCGACGCTCGGCTTTCAGCAACGTCGCAAAGCGGCAACCGTTGCCTTGCCCAGCGTGTGATCGGATCGTGCGCCATGAGAATAGAGTGCCGCACTGTCTAGCAATGCGTGCATTGCGAGGTTTCCTGAGCAAGTCGCGAATCCGGGGGGCTACGGCTTTGTGGATTCTTTCTAGGACGAAACGGCAGCGGCTGGTCGATAGCGGCTTAGGCATCTGTGGTCGGCATTCCAATTGCCCGTTGCCAGACTTGGCCAAATGACTCGCTATCAGATGGACCCCAAGTTCTCAGGCTCAGCAGTCATTCGCGGTTGCTGTCCAAAAGCTCATGCACCGTTGGCGTGCTAGACTCCAAGCATCCCGGCACAAAATCGGCAATCAAACGGGTTGGCGCTACCATTGGCGATATGCATCCGCATCGAGTCTTCGCGCCGATCCGGACGTGCTTGGCAACCCTCGCCCGCCATAGACCCCCAAGGAATTGCCCAGGGCTTCATCTATCGCTCGAACCCTGCGTCTCTCGGCAGCCACAGCGACAGCGGAAAGCCCCAGATCAGCACGAGCCGACCAATCAGCCGCGGGACGACGATCTGCTTGCGCTGGACCGAGATCCTCGAGCTCGCTGCCCGCCGCCGGACGCAGGCCGGAGCGAGGAACGAAGAGTCGCCGATGGTGGCGTCGCCCGATACGTAGTCGAGATTGGGGCGGAAGCGGTCCCAGGCCTTGCCGACCGAGGTATCCCAGTCGAAGCTGTGGTCCTTCGTCATGGCGATGGCGGCCACTGTGGCCGAGATCGCCTTCGACACCGAGGAGACCTGGAAGATGGTGGTGCTGCTGACCTTAGAGGGTGTCATCCCGGTTGCTGCGAAGGCCATAGCCTTGGTCAAGGATCATCTGCCGCCATGCACCACCGCAACGGCGAAGCCGGGAAACGTAGATGCTTCCTTGACCTTCTTAACGATGTCCGGCAGGGCGGCCACCGCCTTCTCGACGCTCCGACACTGCCAACAGCGCCACCTTCAAAAGCCGGTCTAAGTTTTTTAACGGAGGCGGGGAACATGGATGCTGCCTCGCGGTTGGACCTCGGAAAGCTAATTCGCAGCCTGAAGGAAAGCGGCCGAGCTCGCTCTCGCGACGCCGCGAACCGGGCCTACGGAGATTAAGCATGCGAGCGCTGGTTTGGCATGGAAAAGAAGACATACGTTGCGAT